>CAZCUR010000017.1:22950-36949 GCA_964501815.1 uncultured Geothermobacter sp. | reverse complement strand
CCTCTGGCACGAGATCGCCCACTACTTCGGCTTGACCGAGGAGGAGATGGACGCGATCGAGCGCCAGTGGGCGCAAGAAGACTGAATCTGTCTAGCCATTTGCTCCTTCTCTCAATGCCCGCGCCGCTGTTTCGTAGCCGAGCCGGATCAGTTCGTCGGCGCGGTCGAAATCGAGCAGGCTGCAGGCGTCCCGGGGAATCTCGATGAGGACATCGGGCGGGTGGGCCGCCAGTTTCTGACGCACAATGACGCCCTGCATGGCGTCAAGGGCCTGGCTGGCGATGTCGGTGTAGTCCCAGTCTTTTTCCCTGGATGGATCATCAGGGAAAAACCGGCCGAAAAATTCGCGCGCCCGGCGCGCCAGCGATTCGACCCCATTGGACGGGGTCGCCTCCGGTTTGCGGGGAAGATCCTTTTTGTGCCCGGCCGGTCCGAGCAGGCTGACCGCCACTGTCAGGTCGGTGAGGTCGTGGTAGGTCGGCGCAATCGGCACCGGATTGAAAATGCCGCCGTCGAGCAGCCGGGTCCCCTGGTAGTCGAAGGGGGTGAAAAAGAGCGGCATGGCGATGCTGGCGCGGATGGCGTCGAACAGCGGTCCGCGCGAGATCCACACCTCCCGTTCCCGCTCCAGGTCGGCAGCCACAGCGGTAAAGGGGATGGGCAGCTGTTCGATGGTGGTTTCGCCGATCATTTCGCGCAGTTTGCGCATCAGCCGGTCTCCCTTGACCAGGCCGCTGCCGCTGAAGGAAAAGTCGAGCAGGGAGAAGATGTCGAACTTGTCGATGGTGCGGATCCAGTCCTCGTAGATATGCAGTTTGCCCGCGGCGTGGATGCCGCCGATCACTGCTCCCATGGAGCTGCCGGCGATCGAGGCGATGTGGTAGCCTTGTTCTTCGAGATAACGAATAACGCCGATGTGAGCCAGGCCGCGGGCGCCGCCGCTGCCAAGCACCAGGGAGACCGTTGTTTTCTCGCGGGTCATGGTTTCAGTGCCCTCGTCGTTAAATGGCGATAAAAGTCAATAAAAACATGGTTCAAACCGTTTATCCGTTTTCAGGCATAAATGTCGGGTCTGTTCAGACCGATGTCCTCTTGTCCGGGCTTGGCAGCTGGCGCATCGGCGGTCCGGCCGACTGGCTGGTGCAGCCCGACACGCCCGAACAGCTCGCCTGTCTGTTGCGACGCCTGAAGCAGCTCGGGCTGCCCTGGGTGATGATCGGCCAGGGGACCAACCTGCTCTTTGACGACGACGGCCTGCGCGGGGTTGCCATCCGGCTCGGGCCCGGGTTTGCCCGCTGCCGTATCGATGGCAACCGGATCTGTGCCGGGGCCGCCCTCTGGGTTCCGGCCCTGGCCCGGTGCGCCCAGAAACACGGCCTGGCCGGATTCGAGCACATCATCGGCATTCCCGGAACCCTGGGCGGTCTGCTGGTGATGAACGGCGGCAGCAACCGCCGCGCCATCGGCGAACAGGTCGAAACCCTGTCGCTGGTCGATTTCGAGGGCCGTCCGCGTCAGATCACTGCTGCCGAGTGCGACTTTGGCTATCGTACCAGCAACCTGGCCGGACAGGGCCTGATTTTTGAAGCCTGTCTGCACGGCACACCGGCCTCTCCTGCCGCTATCCGCCGGGCCATGCTGGCCGATCTGCGTGCCCGGCGGCGTTTTCCACGCAAGCAGCCCAACTGCGGTTCGGTCTTTCTCAGTTCGGCCGAGATGCACGCCGAAGTCGGCCCGCCGGGGCTGCTGATCGAGCAGGCCGGGCTTAAGGGAGCGCGTATCGGCGGTGCCATGGTTTCGCCCCGGCACGCCAATTTCATCGTCAATGCCGGCGGTGCCAGCTGCCGCGATGTCCTGTCCCTGATCGATCTGGTACGGCGCGAAGTCGAGCGCCGCACCGGCTACCTCATGGGCTGCGAGGTGCGCTATGTCGCCCCCGACGGCAGGATGATGCCGGCCCATCAGGCCCTCGACACCCATCAGAACAGCGGCAGCTGATTCTCCCCGCGCGGCCTCTGACAGTCCGGTCCGTCGACGGATGCGCTGTTGACGACCGGATCAAGCGGCAGCATCTCCAAAAGTTCCTCCGCTGCCGGGCGCAGAACCTCTTCACTCACTGAAACAGTCGGGTTCAGCCAGTCCCGCCAGCTTTCCCGCTCCAGCACGACCGGCATGCGGTGGTGGATCCTTGCCAGCAGCCGGTTGGCGGGACAGGTGATGATGGTGCAGCTTTCGACCGGCTCCGCCCCTGCCGGTTGCCAGCGTTCCCAGAGTCCGGCCAGCGCCAGCGGATTGCCGTCACGGCGGCGGATGAGCCAGGGCAGCTTTCTGCCGCTGCGCTGTTCCCATTCGTAGAAGCCGTCGGCCGGGATCAGGCACCGGCGCGTTCTGAACGCACCGGCAAAGCTCGGCTTGTCGGCGACGCTTTCAGCGCGGGCATTGAAGGTTTTCAGACCGATGTCCTGGGTTTTGGCCCAGGGCGGAATCAGCCCCCAGCGCAGCGGCACCAGTTCCCGATGACCACCCCTCTCACGCACCCCGAGCAGGGTCGAGCCGGGCGCGATGTTCCAGCGGGGTTCTGCCTCGCACTTTGCGGGCAGGTCAAACAGGGACTGCAGGCGTTCAGGGTCGAGATTCTGGGACAGACGGCCGCACATCAGCCCCGGCACCGTGTTTCCATCGACTGCAGCACCATGCGCAGTACTTCCTTCTGCCGGGCTTCGTGCTTGTTGAGCACCGCCAGACAGGTGCCCATGGGGAAGATGCGGTGCAAATCTTCGGCCTCCCGACCTGAGAGGATGATGATACGGCTTTTGCTGATGCCCTGGCTGCGGGCGTAGTGGAGCAGCTTGGTGCCGTCCATGCCGGGCATCTCCAGGTCGATGAGCAGCAGGTCGACGTCATCGTTGATGTCGCGCAGCGCCTTGAGCGGATCGGTGTGGCTGACCACCTCGAGGGAGGGGTAGTCTTCGGCGATGGTCTGTTCAAGAGCCTGAAGGAAGAGCGGATCGTCATCGATGATCAGGATGCGGCGCATGGGCAACTCCCGCTAGGGTTCCACCTGTTCATTTTACCGTGATGTCGTACTGTTGTCGTCCAGGGGGATTTCGGTTGTGCTGTGCACGGTGCGCAGGGCGAAGCTGCTCTGCACGCGCAGCACCCCCGGCAGCGATGTCAGTTTTTCGTGGGTGGCCATGTAGCTGCCGGCGCCGCTGGTGCAGACGCGCAGCAGGTAGTCATAATCGCCGCTGATCAGGTAGCACTCCATGACTTCGGGGACTTGGCGTACCGCCTCCTCAAAAGCCGCCAGGCGTTCCGCCTGCTGGCCTTCGAGGGTGATGCGCACGAAGACCGTCCCCCCCTTGCCGACCGCTTTCGGGTTGACCAGCATGACATAGCGGTCGATGACGCCCGCCTCCTCAAGCTGTCGTACCCGGCGCAGGCAGGCCGATTCGGACAGGCCGACCTGTTCGGCCAGCTGAACATTGCTCAGCCGGCCGTTGGCCTGCAGGGCGCGCAGAATGGCGCGATCAATGCTGTCGAGATGGTATGGAGGCATAATCTGTCTCAAAACGAGGACAGGATAAAAGAATCTTGTGTGAGAATGCCGATATTTGGCGCAAAAGGCAAGAACATTCGCCCGAGGACCTGTTAAAATTGATATCAATGCAAGCCCGGCCGCGGCGTCGGCCGGAATCAGACCAGGGCGGAGGCACAGCATGATTGTCGGCATTCTCAAGGAGATCAAGGCAAATGAAAACCGGGTCTGCATGACCCCCGGCGGTGTCGAGGCGCTGGTGGCCGATGGTCACCAGGTTTTGGTGGAACAGGATGCCGGCAAGGCTTCCGGCTTCCCGGATCAGGCCTACATCGAGGCGGGCGCCGAGATTGTCGCAAAGGCCGCCGATATCTACGGCCGCTCCGACATGGTGATGCATGTCAAGGAGCCCCAGCCGAGCGAATATCCCCTCATCCGGCCGGGCCAGATCGTCTTTACCTATTTCCATTTCGCCGCCAGCGAGGAGCTGACCCGGGCAATGATCGAGCGTGAGGCGGTGTGTGTCGCCTATGAGACCGTGACCGATGCCCACGGCGGGCTGCCGCTGCTGATCCCCATGAGTGAAGTGGCCGGACGCATGGCGGCCCAGGAGGCGGCCAAGTACCTGGAGCGCGCCCACGGCGGCCGCGGGCTGCTGCTCGGCGGAGTGGCCGGGGTGCCGCCGGCAACGGTGCTGGTGATCGGCGGCGGTACCGTCGGCACCCAGGCGGCCCTGATGGCCTGCGGTCTGGGCGCCAAGGTCTACCTGCTCGATGCCAGTCTGCCGCGCCTGCGGCATCTGGATGAGGTGATGCCGAAAAACTGTTTTCCGATGATGTCGTCCCCCGCCCTGATCCGTGAGCTGGTGCGCGAGGCCGACGCGGTCATCGGCGCCGTGCTGGTCCCGGGCGCCAAGGCGCCCAAGCTGATTACCCGGGAGATGCTGTCGACCATGAAACCGGGCGCGGTGCTGGTCGACGTCGCCATCGACCAGGGGGGATGCTTTGAAACCTCGCGGCCGACCACGCACCAGGAGCCGATTTACGAGGTTGACGGCGTGATTCATTACTGCGTCGCCAACATGCCGGGCGGAGTGCCGCTGACCTCGACCCTGGCGCTGACCAATGCCACGCTCCCCTACGCCCGGGCCCTGGCCGCCAAAGGTTGGCAGCAGGCCTGCAAGGAGGACAAGGGCCTGTGTGACGGGCTCAACATCGTCGGCGGCAAGGTGGTTTACGCTGGGGTCGCCGAGGCCTTTGGTCTGCCGCTGGCAAAGATAGACGCGGTCCTTGCCTGAACATTGACGCTAACCCGCTTCGCGTCCGTCAAGAGCGGATGCGAAGCGGTCGAACTCTCTCCAGAAAGCCGGCAGCTGCCGGCTTTTTTTCAACCTGCGCACCAGGGGCGCCAGGTCCTCATCCTCGATGAAGATCAGCACGTTCTTGATTTTGTCGAGCACCTGTTTTTCGCCACAGAAACGTTGCTGATAGCGGGGCACCAGACGTTCCATGAACTCTCGCAGGTGCGCAAACCGCTTCTTAAGTGGCTCCTGGTCCGGCAGGCGCCCGCGGATCCGCTCAAAAATCAACGGATCACTCAGGGCCGCGCGGCCGATCATCAGGCCTGCCGCCCCGGTTTTGTCCAGAATCTTTCGTCCCTCTGCGCCGCTGCGGATATCGCCGTTGGCGATGACAGGGATATTCGTCCGGGCGACCACGGCCGCGGTCAGGTCGTGGTCGGCACGGCCGTCGTATTTCTGCACCACCGTGCGCGGATGCAGAATCAGCCAGTCGATGCCGCTATCCTCCAGCAGCGGCAGCAGGCTGAACACCTGGTGTGGGTCGTCATAGCCGGCGCGCATCTTGACCGAAACATCACCGGGAACCCGGCGGCGCAGGGCCGGCAGCAGTTCGGCGAGGATATCCGGGTGACGCAGCAGTTTGCCGCCGGTAGCGGCGCTGGTGGTGCGACCGTAGGGACAGCCGAGGTTGAGATTGATATGTCTGGCACCCCGGTCGACGGCGATGTCGGCCGCTTCGAGCAGGGGTTCGATGGCACCGCCGATCAGCTGCACCACCAGGGGGACGCCATTTTGTTCCCTTCCCAGTTCGTCCAGATCGCGCCGGCTGAAGCGTTTGCGGCTGACCGGACTGACGCGCAGAAATTCGGTGAAGACCACATCCGGATGCGACAGCTGCAGGAGGACGGTACGCAGCTCCCGGTTGGTCAGGCCCTGCATCGGCGCAAGTATCAGTGGTATCCGCCCCTCTGGCCAGGGGAGTCCGGTTGCCTTGGTCATGGTGTCAGTCGCGCCGCCACAGGCGCAGGGGCTGTTTGAAAAATCGCGTCGTTTTCGGCTGGTAGCCCGGCAGCCAGCAGACATCCTTTGGTTTCAGGGTCATCAGCAGCAGGGCGAGCAGGGTCAGGTTGGCGATCATGGCGACCGCCATGGCCAGGCCGGTGAACAGTCCGAAGTAGATGGTCGGCATGAAGTCGGAGAAGGCGAGAATGCCGAATCCGACGATGACAATGACCGAGGTGTAATACATGGCGCGGCCGATACTCGAGTGGCAGCGGCGTATCGCCGCCTGATAATCGAGATCGGCGGTGACCTCCTCGGTGAAGCGATGCACGTAATGGATGGTGTCGTCGACGGCGATCCCGATGGTGATGGCGGCAATGGTGATGGTCATGATGTCGAGGGGAATGCCGAGCCAGCCCATCAGGCCGAGGACCACTCCGGCGGCAAGCAGGTTCGGGATGATGGCGATCAGCGCCAGGCGCACCGAGCGGAACAGCAGCAGGAACATCGCCATGATGACGGCAAAGACAAAGCCGAGAGTCAGAATCTGCGAACGATACAGGCTCTGCAGCACATTGTTGTAGAGGACGAACATGCCGTTGATGGTGATCTGTTCCGGTGCCAGACCAAAATGTTCGGTCAGGCCGGTCCTTATCTCATCGAGCAGGGCGTTGCGTCGGAGGGTCGGGTCCGAATCGACGATACGCAGGGTGATGCGCACCTCGCTGCCGTCGGCGTTCATGTAGGGGGCGAACAGGGTGTGGTCGATATCGGCCGGCAACTTGCGATGCAAAACCGACAGGAGCAGATTGTCCGGCTCGACTCCGCCGTTGAGCTGGCGTACCAGCTCCATGGTGGTGGCCAGGGACATCACCTTGCCGGTGGCCGGCAGCTGCTCCAGCCAGGTGTGAATCTGGGCCAGAAATTTGAGCTGGTTGCTGTTGTACCAGTAGCTGGTTGCCGTCAGCCCGGCATCTCCTCCGGCATCGGCAAAAGGATCGTCGGCGAAGGGGTCTTCAAAGTCCTCATCCGCGACCGGAGGCTGCCAGTCGGCAGGGGCCTTCAGGATGATCTCCATCGGGGTGGTGCCGCCCAGCTTGCGGTCGATCAATGCCATCCCCTGGTAGATTTCGGTCTCTTTCTTGAAGTTGTCGATAAAGCGGTTCTCCACCGTCAGCCGGCTCATGCCGACGAGGCTGAGCACGGCGATGCCGGCAAAGGCGAGCAGAACCAGCCGCCCCCTGCGGGTGATCAGGTCGGCGCACAGGCTGGTCAGGCGCCCGGTGATGTCGTAGCGCGGCTGAAAATGTTTCGGCTTGAGCAGCGCCAGCCCGGCCGGAAAGAGCAGAAACGAAAGGACAAAGGCGACGCAGGTGCCGATGGCCATCATCCAGCCGAAGTCGATAACCGGCCGGATGCCGCTGATCAGCAGGCTGATGAAGGCGACCTGGGTGGTCAGGGTGGTGAACAGGCTCGGCAGGAACTTGGAGCGCACCGTCTCCTGCACCAGGGTTCGCTGGCGCGCGCGCGGATTGACCGCATGCAGTTCGTGGTAGCGGACAATCAGATGCACGGTCAGCGACAGGGTGATGATCAGCAGCAGGGAGGTGAAGTTGGAGGAGACCACCGTCACGCGCCAGTCGAGCCAGCCGAGCAGGCCGAACATGAACCAGACGGCGCAGCCGCAGCAGAGCATCGGCAGAACCACCCAGCGCAGCTGGCGGAAGATCAGCGCCAGCATGCCGACCAGAAAGACCAGGACGCCGATACCGAAAGTCAGCAGGTCATGACGGATGAAGTCGATCATGTCGGCGACGATCATCGACACGCCGCCCAGATGGATGTCGGCCGCGTCCCGGTGGCGGTCGAGCACTGCACGGACCTTGGCGATGGTGCGCGCTTCGCGGTCGATCACCTCGGCGCTGTAGGCCTTGAATTCCGCCCGCACCCGCTCCAGTTCCTCCTGCTCCTCAGGCCCCAGTTCGCCGCGCCGGTCGGCAGCGGCCAGTTCGTTACGGCGCTTAAGCAGCCGATCGTATTTCGGATCGGGTTTCAGGTTGACCTGGAGCGCCGTGGTGCGTCCGTCCGGGCTGAGGAGCAGTTCGCGGTACAATGGGCTGGTGAGAAATTCCCTGCGGGCCAGGCCCCGGTCCACCTGCGGGTCGAGCAGGGTCGGTGCCCCCTTCTGCAGTTCGGTAAAGCCGATGGGCGGGCTTTGCAGCAGGGGGACATCGAGCAGACTGGTCACCGACGCCACCTCATCCAGGGCTTTGAGGTCGTCCCGCAAGCTCTGGATGGTTTGGAGCCCGGCATCGCTGAACAGGTCGGCTTTGGGCGTGACGGCGACGACGAGGAAGTCATCGGAGGTGTAACGCCGGCGCAGTTCACGGTAGGTCGCCAGGTCCTTGTCCCCCTCGAGAACCAGGGAGTCGGCCGAGGCATCGAGGCGAAAATGACGCGCCTGGCTGCCGACCAGCACCACCAGCAGCAGGGTGCAGGTCAAAACGGCCACCGGGTGGCGCAGCAGGTACTGGCGGTAGAGGCGAAAGAAGTATCGACGCATGTTCGCTCCGTGGCAGGTGATGAATCGCCATTGTAGCCAAAATGTGCGCCTGCGCCCAGTGATGCCTGTCGGGTTTGGTCAGGTTGAAAAACTTTTCATCGAAAAAGATTTGGCGCCAAGTGCCACTCTCCTGTAGAGTTGGCGCGTCATGGAGGACAGGCGCCGTTGAAGTCGTTGCGGTTTCACTATTTTCCCCCGCTGCTCGAAGTCCACTTCGAGCCTGCATTGTATCGGTCGCGTCGGGTCGTGTTCGATTTCGAGACCATCTTTGCCGAGGTGAAACGCTGCGGCGCCGGAAAACTGCTCGTCTTTCTCGCCGGTCAGGAACTGGCCGTCAGTTCCATTCCCCTGTACGCCCTGGCGACGCAATGGGCCAGCCTGGTCCCCAATCCCTTTTTGCCGAGCGCCCTGGTTTTTCTGGAGCGGGGCAATGTCGATCTGGAGCTGTTGCAGATGATTTTCGACAACCGGCAGCTTCCGGTCTATGTCAGTCGCAGTGAAACCGCCGCGCGGCTCTGGCTCGACCGGCGTTGAGGCGTCTTTGTTCTTGAATTTGGCCGTCCGCACGGCGACAATGGCGACCATGGACGATCTGCAACTCCCCCTTGGACAGGCAACCAGCTATCCGGACCGCTACGACCCAGGTCAGCTGCGTGCTGTGCCGCGCCGCCTCAAACGGCAGGAGATCGGTCTGGAGGAGAGCCGCCTCCCCTTTGGCGGCTTTGATCTCTGGAACGCCTGGGAGCTTTCCTGGCTCAACGACCGCGGCAAGCCGGTGGTCGCGCTCGGCCTGATCCGCTTTGACTGCCGCAGCCGCAATCTGGTCGAATCGAAGTCCCTCAAGCTCTATCTCAATTCCTTCAACCAGAGCCGCTTCGATTCAATGGAGCAGGTGCGACAAACCATCGCTGCCGATCTGGGCAAAACGGCAGACGGCGAGGTCAGTGTCGAGCTGTATCCACCTGATGCCGAGGGGCCCTTCGCGCTGAGCCGGATGCCGGGTGAGTGCATTGATGACAGCGATATTGACATCGACTGCTACAGCCTCGATGCCGGACTGCTTGCCGGGGCGACCTCCGGGCGGGTGGTTGAACGCGAGCTGCACAGCCATCTGCTCAAAAGCAACTGCCTGGTTACCGGCCAGCCCGACTGGGCCAGCGTTCTGATCCGTTACCGGGGACCGGAGATCGACCAGGAGGCGCTGCTGCGCTACCTGGTTTCCTTCCGGCAGCACAACGAGTTCCATGAGCAGTGTGTTGAGCGTATTTTTGCCGATTTGACCAGGTATTGCCGGCCGCAGCAACTGACCGTGCTGGCGCGCTATACCCGGCGCGGCGGATTGGATATCAACCCGTTTCGCAGCAATTTCGAAACGGATGTCGCCAACCTGAGGCTGGTCCGCCAGTAAGGCTGACAGACCGCTTCAGGGTGGACGCAACCATCTGATGCAGGAGGGAGAGATGACACGTCAGCAGGCCATTCTGGCTGGAGGCTTTGCCCTGTTCAGCCTGGTGACATCCTTTTTTTTCGTCTTTCAGGCGGTTACCGCCTTTGTCGCCGGCCATGGCATCATGGGTGATCCCTACGCCTATGCCGCCGGCGGTTATGGTCTGGTCAATATCTACTCGCTGAGTGCCGCCTGGCGTACCCGTGCCCCCTGGACCGAAGCCGCTTCAGCGGTTATTTCCTTCACCTTTTTCGGAATCTTCCTGGTCGACCGGCTGCGTCACGGATTTACCGGACAGCTCGGCGCCGGCGTCCTGGCCCTGATCGTCATCATCCTTTTGGGCAACTATCTGGCGATTCGCAACCTGGTCCGCCGCCAGGACTGATCCCGCCTACCAGCCGTTGACCGCCTCGTTACCGAGCAGCTGGGCGACCTTTTCCTGCATGCCCACCAGCCGCTGGCTGGTGATGACGGCGATATTGCGCATCAGCAAATAGCCGAGGTGGTAATTCGCCTGGATCAGGCCGAGCAATTCAGGGCGGTCGATCTGCAGCAGCTCCGTTTTTCCCCGGCAGACTCCTGAGAAGCGATAGCGGTAGGGGGGCACCAAGGTCGACCAGCCGATGGCATCACCCGCCTTCCGGCTGCCGAGCACGGCTTCGCCCTTGTCGCTCGGCAGGCGAAAGGTCAGATCGACAGTACCGTCAACAATCAAAAAGAGGCTTTGCGCCTCGGTCATCTCTTCGAACAGGCGGGTCCCGTCTTCGCAGGTGCGCTTCCGGCAGTTGCTGATAAAGGCTTCGGCTTCGTCCTCGGCCAGACCCTTGAGCAGGCCGTCGCGGAACAGGTCCGTGGTCGTGGTCATGGTTTCCTCCGGCGTGGATGGCTGGCGCTTCATAGTTCAAGGGTAAAAGAGACGGGCGACAAGTCAATGCCGGTCGAGAGGACGGCAAAGGGGACAGACCTGGCGTATAACCAGCAGGCCGCTCTCCCGGTCGTGGACCGGGACCGGTTCGAGGTGGTGCGGGCAGGTGACCTGGTAGCAGATGTCGCAGATGCTGCTCTCGCCCTTGCCCTTGTGGTTGCAGATATGGCACAGCCAGGGGGATTGTTCCATGACGACTCCGTGATATGCGCGGTTCCGACCTTCAGCTTAGCACATTCGATTGAGCTGTCGTCTGTCTGCGCGTTGACACCGGCAGGGTGGTTGTGGTGCAGTGAATCGAGAGAACCGTCATGGCGGCGGTTGAGGAGGAGCCTGTGCCCTGGACCGAATTCAGCTGTTGCGGCACCACGTTCGTGCGCCAGACCCGTTCGGAAGAGACCCCGGTTTACTGTCCCGGCTGCGGCCGGCGCGCCTGCCCGGTGGCGCGGGTATCGGTCCTGTCCCTGCGTGACCGCGACCAGAGAGAATCACGGCGTTGAAGCCCGGTCAGCCGGGTGCTCCTTGAGCGGTCGTACCCGTCCCATCGACAGCAGAATTCCCAGCAGCGACAGGGCGCTGAAGACAAACAGCGACAGGTGCAGACTGGTCAGAAAGGGCCCGGTGGTTGCCGGGCTGACCGGTTGTCCCGCCATCTTCAGGGAGAAGACCAGGGTGATGATGGTCATGCCGGTCATCATGCCCAGGGTGCGCATGGTCGAGTTGAGCCCCGAGGCGACGCCGAGATATTTCGGTGCCACGCTCCCCATGATGACGCTGATGTTGGGGGAAGAGAAGAGGGCGAAACCGAGTCCGAGCAGAAGCAGCAGTCCAGCCACCCGGATCAGGCTGCTGCCTGTCTCCAGCCCGGCCGCAAGCGCCAGCCCCAGGGCGCACAGGGCCATGCCCCCGGTGGCGACCCAGGGCGCCGACCAGCGATCGGCGAGGCGTCCGCACACCGGTGATAAAAGCGCCTGGGTGAGCGGCTGGATGATCAGAACGGTCCCTGCCTGGTGGGGCGACATCCCCTTGACCACCTGCAGATAGAGGCTGAGAAAAAAGGTGACGCCGAAGGTGGCGGCGTAGTTCAGCAGGGCGGCGAGGTTGGAGCAGGCAAAAACCCGGTTGCCGGTCAGCAGGCGGATGTCGAGGACCGGGTGTCGGGTGCGCCGTTCCAGCAGGACGAACAGAACAAGACCGGCGGCCCCGGTCGCGAGACAGACCCAGCCGGGCCAGCCGAGGTCGAGGTTGGAGGCCCCAATGACGATCAGCAGCACGGACGCGGCATAGACCAGACTGCCGCGCAGATCAAAGGGCTCGCCCCGGGCTTCGGCCCACTCCTCCTTCAGGCAGGCGCGGGCCACGGCAAAGGCGGTCAGCCCCATGGGGACGCAAAGCAGGAACAGGGCGCGCCACCCGGCCAGGCTGACCAGCCAGCCGCCGATGAAGGGACCGCAGGAGATGCCGGCATAGACGGCCGCCACCGCGATGCCGAGAGCGCGGCCGCGCTGTTGCGGCGGGAAGCTGGCAACGACGATGGCGAAGCTGGTCGCCATGACCATCGATCCTCCCATCCCCTGAAAGAAACGCAACGCCACCAGAATTTCGATGGACGGTGCCATGGCCAGCAGGCCGCCGAAGGCCGCGAACAGCAGCAGTCCGGTAAGAAAGATGCGCCTTCGGCCGTGGATGTCGCCGAGGCGCCCCATGGCGAGCAAAAAGATGGAGGCCGACAGGACATACACGGTTTCGACCAGGCCGAGCTGCAGGGCGCTGGCTTTCAGCTCGCGGCCGATGGTCGGCAGGGCGACACCGACGGCGCTCATCATGAAGGGCATGAGAAAATGGGCGACACAGATCGCCGTCAGGCCGGCACGGCGGTTTTTTCCGGTTTCGTTCACAGGTAGGTCCTCGCGCCGACGTAGGCCTTTTTCCAGTAGGAGCTGTTCAGGTTGGCGTAACGCACGGTCTTGCCGGTGCGCGGGGCGTGGATGAACTTGCCGCCGCCGGCGTAGATGCCCACATGCGTCACCCGCCGGCCGCCGTGGGTGGCGAAAAAGACCAGGTCCCCCTTGCGCAGCCTGCGCTTGCTGACGGGGCGTCCCGCCCGGAACTGCATGCGCGAGTTGCGCGGCAGGTTCAGACCGTTGAGCCGGTAGCAGACCATGGTCAGGCCGCTGCAGTCGAAGCCGTTTCTGCTGTCCTCTCCTCCCCAGCGGTAGGGAACCCCAAGGAACCGGCGCGCGGTTTTGACCAGCTCCTCGCGCAAACTGCCCCGTCCGGAACGTTCGATGCGGCTGGCGGCGTAGTCCTCGGGGATGACGATAAAAAAACGGCCGATGAGTCCCTGGCGCTGCAGCCGTTCGGCTTCGCTGCGCGCCTGCTGATAACTTTGGTGGTTGCCGAAGCGCACCTTGTACAGGCCCGACTCGTGGCGGAAATAGTAGGCGTCGATACCCAGGCGCTGCAGTTTTTCCTGCAGGCGCACGGCATTGTCCAGCCGTTCGAAGGCACCGACCTGGGTGGCAAAACCCATGCGGTCGAGTTTGGGCGTTGCGCGGGAAGGTGCGGGGGGCGGGGCGGGCGCCGCGGGCAGGCGCTGCAGCAGGTCGCCGATCGGGTCGACCGGGGCCGGCGCCGGTTTGGGTGCCGGTGCCCTCGGTGGCGGGGCGTTCCGGGGCTGCGTGCATCCGGACAGCACCAGCGCGGTCAGGGCGGCGAGCAGGAAGATATGGCGTGACAGCAATCTCATGGCATCAAACGCCCGCAGGTTAGCATAAAGGGACACGAAGCTGAATCGGCTTCTTTTGACTTGCGGCAAGGAACAGGTCTGTGTGGTGCGCTATGCTTGCAGTCAACATGACAACCAAAGCAAAGGAGACAAACACCATGAGTGACGCCAACGAACTGCTCGGCCGTACCCTCGATCTTAACGGACTGCTCGACTACCAGGCCGGCGCCGTGGTCAGTCGCACTATCATCAAGAAAGAGACCGGTACCGTGACCCTGTTTGCCTTCGACGAAGGGGAGGGACTGAGCGAACACACCGCTCCTTTTGACGCTCTGGTGCAGGTCACCGACGGTGAGGCGCTGATCACCATCGGCGGCAAAGAGCACAAGGTCGCCGCCGGCCAGTTCATCATCATGCCGGCCAATATTCCTCACGCCCTCAAGGCGATCACCCGCTACAAGATGCTGCTGGTGATGATCAAGGCGTAAAGGCAGAA
>CAZCUR010000017.1:17019-22850 GCA_964501815.1 uncultured Geothermobacter sp. | reverse complement strand
AGGAGACAGGAGTCACTGCGTCTTCCTTCTGCCTCCTGTCTCCTGTATTCTGTATTCTGTTTTATTCCCTTGCCTAATTTCCTGAACCCTGTATGATGCCCGGCGACTGATCTATGTCCGGTGCCGCTTTCGTCGGCACGTCATCGCTGTCTGACCCACCTTCTGCAGTCGATTCCCACGCGAATCCCTGGCAGCTTTTTCCGGTTGGCGACGATGTTCATACGCCAGTCCTGAAGCTGTCGGCCGTTGTCGCCGTCGGGCGAATGTCGCCCCGGCCGGTCGCCGCCTGTTCGTCGCCTGTCTTGTCCGATTCAGGCGCAGAATTCCTCCGTTTCCCGGAAGGAGAAAGGGATTTTCATGTCTTTCGACCAGTTCAACCTTGCCGCCCCGATTCTCAAGGCCGTCTCCCAATGCGGTTATCAGACCCCGACACCGGTACAGCAGCAGGCGATTCCCGAGATTCTTGCCGGCCGCGATCTGCTCGCTTCGGCCCAGACAGGCACCGGCAAGACGGCGGCGTTCATGCTGCCGAGCCTCGACCGGCTTTCGGTGTTGAAAAAAGGCCCCAAGGGCGCACCGCGGGTGCTGGTGCTGACGCCGACGCGTGAGCTGGCGGCCCAGGTTGTGGATGCCACCCGGACCTATGGGCGCTTTCTGCGCCTGCGCAGTACGGTTATTCTCGGCGGCAGCCCGTACGGACCGCAGTTCAGGGACCTTGGCCGCCCCATCGACCTGGTGGTCGGGACGCCCGGACGTCTGATCGACCATCTGGAGCGGGGCAGTCTCGATCTGTCGCGGCTGGAGGTGCTGATTCTGGATGAGGCTGACCGGATGCTCGATATGGGCTTCAAGGAGGATGTGGAAAAGGTGGTTGCGGCGGCTCCGGCGCAACGTCAGACCCTGCTTTTCACCGCCACCCTGGACCGGACCATGGAAAACCTGGCAAAGAGGTTGCTCAGGGACCCGGTGCGGGTTGCCATCGGTGGCCCAAAGCTGACCCTGGATACCATCACCCAGCGCCTGCATGTCGCCGACAACATGCAACACAAAAAACGTCTGCTTATGCATCTGGCCGAATCGGCGGAAGTGAAGCAGGCGATCATCTTCTCCGCCACCAAACGCGATGCCGACAGCCTGGCCCGTGAGCTTGCGGATCTTGGTCACCGCGCCGAGGCGCTGCACGGGGATATGTCCCAGGGGGCGCGCAATCGCACCGTGCGTGGTCTGCGCCAGGGACGGGTGCGGCTGCTGGTCGCCACCGATGTCGCCGCGCGCGGTATCGACGTACCGGGTATCAGTCACGTGATCAATTTCGACATGCCCATGG
Organism: uncultured Geothermobacter sp.; assembly: GCA_964501815.1. GTDB lineage: Bacteria > Desulfobacterota > Desulfuromonadia > Desulfuromonadales > Geothermobacteraceae > Geothermobacter. The sequence goes on along the minus strand of CAZCUR010000017.1, from coordinate 21,523 downwards.
CTGCCGAAGATTACGTGCACCGTATCGGCCGTACCGGCCGCGCCGGCGCCAGCGGCACGGCGATCTCTTTTGCCAGCAATGATGTCGATGTCCGGCGACTGATGCGCATCGAGCGCCTGCTCGGTGAATCCCTGCCGGTCGAAGTGATCCCGGGCCTGGAACCGACCCGGCCGCTGCGGCGTCCGAAACCGGCGGGGAAAAACGGTTCCCGCACCGGCAACGGGCGGCCCTTCAGTCGTGGCAAAAACAGGGCCAACGGTGGCGGACGCTCCGGCCCGGTTGTCGAGTATCGTAGCCGCAAATCGGGCCGCAAGCCCCCTCGCGTCTGACCGGACGCGTCAAAGCCGAAAAAAAGGACAGCCCCCCGCACCAGGGGGACTGTCCTTTTGAGTCTGTCCGTCCGATGTTTGCCGGAAATCTTCCGGCCTTTCAGTCTTTCAGGGCCGCGCGGGCCGCGGCGAGCAGCACGTCGCCGTCGACGCGGATGCGGTAGTCCGGGTGGACGTAGGAAAAGCTGATGATGCCGTCGGGACGAACGACGAAGGCGGCCGGCACCGGCAGGATGTGGTGGGTGCGGCCGGAGGCAAGTTCAATGTCGACCCCCTGGCTGCGGTACTGGTCGTAGACCGGTTTTTTCAGCCGGTACGCCAGGCCGAAGGCTTTGGCGGCATGGGCATCGCGGTCTGAGAGAAGGGTGTAGTCGATATGATGGCGCGCCCGGCTTTCGCGCAGGAACTGCGGCGCATCCATGCTGATGGCGATGATCTGGTAGCCCAGCGCCAGCAGGCGTGATTCGATGCGCGCCAGGTCGCCCAGCTGCATGTTGCAGTAGGGGCACCAGCCGCCACGGTAGAAGATCAGAACCGTCGGCTTGCCGCGCACCAGGTGATCCAGGCGCACCTTCTTTCCGCTGTCGTCTTCCAGAACCACCGCCGGCACGGCATTGCCGATCATCAGCGGATGGATCTCCATCGGATCGTCCGGTACCTCGTGACTGTGATCGGCCAGAGCGGCCACCGGCAGGGCCAGCAACGCCATGAACAGAAATGCGATAAGTCGCACCATCAACCGTCCTTTCTCCTCCCTGTCTTCATTTCTATCATCCCCGGACCTGCCGGCAAGCCGCAAGTAGGTTAGAATGAAACTTGCTGACACCTTTTGCGACCAAGGAGCTGACCTGAATGATCGATCTCTATTACTGGCCGACGCCCAACGGGCACAAGATCACCATCTTCTGCGAAGAGACGGGGCTCGACTACCGCATCGTGCCGGTCGATATCATGGCCGGTGACCAGTTCAAGCCCGAATTTCTTGCCATCTCCCCCAACAACAAGATGCCGGCCATTGTCGACCACAGTCCGGCCGATGGCGGTGCGCCGCTGGCCGTGTTCGAATCCGGGGCCATCCTGCTCTACCTGGCGGAGAAGACCGGCCGGTTTCTGCCGACCGATCTCCGGAAGCGCAAGGAGGTGCTCGAATGGCTCTTCTGGCAGGTGGCCGGGCTCGGCCCCATGCTGGGGCAGAACCATCACTTCAGCCACTACGCGCCGGAGAAGATTCCCTACGCCATCGAACGCTACCGCAAGGAGACCGAACGGCTCTACGGGGTGCTCGATGAACGTCTGGAAAACAGGGCTTTTCTCGCCGGCGACTATTCCATCGCCGATATGGCCGCCTATCCCTGGATCGTTCCCCATGACAGGCAGGGGATGAACCTGGACGACTTTCCGGCGCTCAAGGCATGGTTCACGCGTATCGCCGAACGGCCGGCGGTGCGGCGGGCCTATGAAAAAGGCCAGGATTACCGCTCCCGGCCGATCACAGATGAGGCAAGCCGCAGGATTCTCTTTGGTCAGGGGCGACGAGAAACCAAACCCTAACTTGTTGAAATAAGAGTGGAATTATACGACATCGGGTCCAAGAAGGGTCGATGTCGGCTGTTTTTCCGCGCAGGCAGTGGCAGGCTGGAATCAGGACCAGCGCGAAAGGAGGCTGTCATGCGTGGACTGATTTCGTTTCTGGTGGTGTTGCCGTTTCTGGCCGGTTGCGCGGTCAGCAGCTATGATGTTTCCGGACGGATTCACAACGACCATGTGCGTTCCCGGGTGATTGTCACCGCGCCGCCGCCCCCTGTGGTGGTGCAAAGAAAGGTGGTGGTCGCTCCGCCGCCTGTTATCGTGCGTAAAAAGGTGGTGGTGACGCCGCCGCCGGTGGTTCGCAAACGAGTGGTCGTGGTATCCCCCCGGGTGGTGCACAAGAAGGTGGTGGTAAAGCCGCCCAGGGTCGTACACAAGAAGGTGGTGGTGACACCTCCACCGGTCGTGAAAAAGCGGATTGTCGTCCGGCCGCCGGTTGAACGGAAGAAAATCGTCGTGCGAAAACCCGGGACGGTTTCTTCGCCGAAGCTCCGGCAGCGACCCGTGCCGCGCCGGCACCCGGTGGAAGTGGTGCGCAAGGAAAAGGGGCACCGCCATCATGGCCGTGACGACGATGAGGACCGTCATGGCCGTCAGAAGAAGGAAAAGCTTGTCTTTCGCCAGCTGGAACTGCGTCCGGAGGGAAGCCTGCGGGTTGAGGGGCGCCGCGTGAAGATAACGGGCCGGAGGGTGGTTGTCAGGCCGGGCCAGACCAGGCGCATGATGCTGCGTGCCGGCAACCGGACCCTGCCGGTCTGGGTGCGCTGTCGGGACAACCGTATCGAATTCGCCGGCAGCAAGAGCTTTGCCCGGGGACGTATTGCCCACACGGTGCAGCCGTCCTGGAAGGCCGGCGGGCATTTGCGGCTGCAGCTGGACGGAGCCGAAATCCGGATGCGGGTCAGAATGGCGGGATAAAGACAACGGGGGAGGCCCAAAGCCTCCCCCGTTCTGTTCGTGTCAGAAACCGCAGCCGCCGGGCTGCTCGTCTTCCTCGAATTCAATGGCGCCGTGCGGGCAGGCCGGGATGCAGATACCGTCAAAATCGCACCGGTCCTGATCGATGACCGCCCGGCCGTTGACGATCTGAATCGCCTTTTCCGGACAGACCTTGACGCATTCACCGCTGCCGCGACATTTGTCGGCCCGTACCAGCAGTTTCATGTCACTTCCCCCAGCGGCTGCGGATGCGGGCCACGGCCTCTTCGACATTCTCCCGGTCGCCGAAGGCCGACAGGCGGAAATAGCCTTCGCCCGAGGGACCGAAGCCGCTGCCGGGGGTGCCGACCACATGGCACTCATTCAACAGCTTGTCAAAGAAGTCCCAGCTGCTCATCCCCTCCGGTGTCTTCAGCCAGATGTAGGGGGCGTTGACGCCGCCGAAGCACTGGATTCCCGCGGCGGACAGTCCTTCGCGGATGATGCGGGCGTTCTCCATGTAGTAGTCGATGACTTCCTTCACCTGGGCCCAGCCCTCGTCCGAGTAGACCGCGGCGGCGGCCTTCTGCACCGGGTAGGAGACCCCGTTGAACTTGGTGCTCTGGCGCCGGTTCCACAGCTTGTTGAGGCTGTACTTCTCGCCGGTGGCGGTGGTGCCCATCAGCTCTTCGGGGACTACGGTCAGGCCGCAGCGCACGCCGGTGAAGCCGGCGGTCTTGGAAAAGGAGCGGAACTCGATGGCGCACTTCTTTGCGCCCTCGATCTCGTAGATGGAGTGCGGGATGCCCGGTTCGGTGATGAAGGCCTCGTAGGCGGCATCGAAGAAGATGACCACGTCGTTGGCCAGGGCGTAGTCGACCCAGGCCTTGAGCTGTTCTTTGGTCGCCACCGTCCCGGTCGGATTGTTGGGGAAGCAGAGGTAGACGATATCGACCTTTTCGGCCGGAATCTGCGGCGCGAAGCCGTTCTCCTCGACGCAGGGCATGTAGACGATGCCCTCGTAGTAGCCTTTATCGTCCGCCTCGCCCGAGCGGCCGACCATGACGTTGGTGTCGTTGTAGACCGGGTAGACCGGATCGCCGATGGCGACCTTGTTGCCGAGATCGAAGATGTCGAGAATGTTGGCGGTGTCGCACTTGGAGCCGTCGGAGATAAAAATCTCGCTGGTTTTGAGCTCGACACCGAGGGGCTTGTAGGCCTTGTCGGCGATCACCTGCGCCAGCCAGTCGTAGCCCTGCTCCGGGCCGTAGCCGTGAAAGGTTTCGCTGCGGCCGAGATCGTCCACCCCCTCGTGGAAGGCCTTGAGCACCGCCGGAACCAGCGGCCGGGTGACATCGCCGATGCCGAGGCGGATGACCTTTGCTTCGGGATTGGCTTTTGTGAATTCGGATACCCGGCGGCCGATCTCGGGGAAGAGGTAGCCGGCCTGAAGTTTTAGGTAGTTGTCGTTGATACGCGCCATTTTCGCCTCCGTAGGAGGAACGAGCCTTTTTCGCCATGACTGCGTCAGCCTTCAATGGGCCTGTGCTCGACGTAGCGCTGCTACGCCTGCGCTGTCCCATTTCGCCTTCCTTGTCCTGACGAAAAAATCTCGTTCCTTATGATTTGGTCGATTTATGAAAAGGCGACCGCACCAGCCGGTCGCCTTC
>CAZCUR010000017.1:0-16919 GCA_964501815.1 uncultured Geothermobacter sp. | reverse complement strand
CCTTGAGCCTTTGGCCTGCCTGACCCGGTCTAGTCGAGTCCGAGTACGGCCTGCATGTCATACATGCCGGCAGGCTTGCCCTTGAGCCAGGCGGCGGCGCGCACGGCGCCGCGCGCGAACATGTCGCGGCTCATGGCCCGGTGGGTCAGCTCGATGCGTTCGCCCATGCCGATGAAATAGACGGTGTGTTCGCCGACGATGTCGCCGCCGCGAACGGTCTGCATGCCGATCTCTTCAGGGTCGCGTTCGCCGCACATCCCTTCGCGATGGTAGTTGGCGACCTTGTTGTAGTCGCGGTCCAGGGCCTCGGCGACGATTTCGCCCATGCGTACGGCGGTGCCGGACGGGGCGTCCTTCTTCTTGTTGTGATGCAGTTCAACGATTTCGACGTCCCAGCCGTCGCCGAGGGTGCGGGCGATATCCTTGAGAATCTTGAAGCAGACATTGACACCGACGCTCATGTTGGGGGCGAAAACCACAGGGATGTTGGCGGTGATGCGCGCCAGCTGCTCCCGTTCCTCGGGACGGAAACCGGTGGAACCGATGACCATACCGCGCCCCATGCGGGCGCAGACCTCGGCGTTTTCCAGGGTGACCTGCGGAAAGGTGAAGTCGATGAGCAGGTCGGCGCCTTCCAGCGCCTGCTCCAGGCTGTCGGTGATGGCGACATCAAGAGCCCCGCACCCGGCCACCAGGCCGGCATCTTCACCGATCCGGGGATGGCCGGCGCGCTCGACGGCACCGGTCACCTGCAGGCTGTCACTTTCCGTTGCCAGGGTAATGATGCGGCCGCCCATGCGTCCGGCGGCACCGGTTACTGCAATTTTGGTCATTTTGGCACCTGTTTGATGTTTTTCGTCTCGCGCAGAGGCGCAGACGACGCAGAGAGATTGTTCCAACACCTTCCCCCTTGAGGGGGAAGGCCGGGATGGGGGTGAAGTTCGTGGGTTCCCCCTCCCCTCAATCCCCTCCCTCCAGGGGAGGGGAGGCTTGTCTCTGCGTCTGCGCGTCTCGAGTGAGCAAAGCGCCGGGCGCGAGGGTCTTATTTTTTCGCTGGTCAGATCAGTTCGAACTTCTTCAGCACCGCCTGCAGCTTCTCCAGGTTGCCGGGCTGCATTTCGCACAGCGGCTGGCGTACGGTGTTGCCGCATTTGCCCATCAGGCTGGCGGAGGTCTTGACCGGCACCGGATTGCTTTCGATGAACATGGCCCTGTGCAGCTCGAGCAGTTTCAGGTGCAGGCTGCGGGCGGTGGCGTAGTCACCTGCGGCGGCGGCCGCAACCATCTTCTTCACCGGCGCCGGGGCGATGTTGGCGGTCACGGAAATGACGCCGACGGCGCCGCAGGCCATCATCGGGAAGGTGAGGAAATCGTCGCCGGAAATCACGTCGATCTTGTCTCCGGCGCGGGCGATGATTTCACTGATCTGGGTCAAATCCCCCGAGGCTTCCTTGATGGCGACGATGTTGTCGATTTCGGCCAGCCGGCAGGTGGTGTCGGCGCTGATGTTGACGCCGGTGCGCCCCGGAACGTTGTAGAGCACCTGCGGCAGGGCGACCGCTTCGGCAATGGCGCGGTAGTGCCGGTAGATACCTTCCTGGGAGGGCTTGTTGTAATAGGGGCAAACCAGCAGCAGGCCGTCGGCGCCGTTCTTTTTCGCGTTCTGCGACAGGTGGATCGCCTCGGCGGTGTTGTTGGCGCCGGTCCCGGCGATGACCGGAACCCGCTTGTTGACCTGATCGATGCAGGTCTTGATGACGTAGTCGTGTTCCTCGAAATCGAGGGTGGCCGATTCGCCGGTGGTGCCGCAGGGCACGATGACGTCGGTGCCGTTTTCGATCTGGAACTCGATCAGTTCCCGGTAACGCTCTTCATCGAAGCTGCCGTCTTCCTTGAAGGGCGTGATGATGGCGACCATCGAGCCGGAAAAATGAGCCATGACAATCCTCCTCCTTTGTCGTTGCAGACGAAACTGCTTTTCTCCCCAAAAGACCGGAAAACTTTTGGTATCACAGGGGGCGCCAACTTGTAAAGCGCACTCCGTCAGGGGCGTGCCGTCAGGGTCGTTACGGCCGTCGCCTCAGAAAAAAGGGTGCGGTCGCCGCGGGTGTAAATGGCACGCACCCGGTAGTGATAGCTGGTGCCGGGTGTGACGGCGAAATCATCGTACCTGTGCTGTCCGCCCGGCAGGTCCGCCAGGAGGATGAAGTTGTCCGTAGCGGCCCCTTCGGCCCGCTCCAGGCGGTAGCCTTCGGGGTCGCCCTGTTCGGGGGGCTGCCAGGTCAGGCGGTTGATCTTTTCGAGCGCCTGCCCCTCAAGGTTTGCGGGAGCCCCGGGCGGAGACTCAAAGATTTGCGCCCCGGTGGCCGGTGCGCCCTCCTGCCCGCTTCCGGTCAGCGCCACCACCCGGTAGCGATAGCCTGTGCCGGGTTGCAGTGCCTGCCGGTCAACAAACCGGTAAGAGTGTTGCCCGGGTTCGGCCGGAATGACGGCGGCCGGTTCCCGGGGCGGGCGGCATTCCGGACAGTCGTCCATGGGGTTGTAGGTTTGCCGATAGACGGCGAAGCCGTTCAGGTCGTGCAGGGCGCTGCCGTCCTGGTTGGCCGGGGGCGCCTGCCAGCTGACGACCAGGGTGTTGCCGTACTGGGTCACGGACAGCTGTTCGACGGCGGCCGGCAGGGGGACGCCCAAAGGACGAACCGGTCCCTTGTGGCCGCAGGCGGCCGGCAGGAGCAGCAGGAGAAAAAACAGCAGACGGCGCATCATGCCGACAGCCGTTCCCTTGCCCGGGCGATTTCCCGCTCGACCGCCTCCCTGGCTGTGCCGCCGGTCGCCTTGCGGGCGTTGACCGAGGCTTCGAGGGTGACAAAGTCGTAGATGTCTTCGTCGATGAGCTCCGAAAACTGACGGAATTCATCCAGGGTCAGGTCGGGAATGTCCTTGCCCTGGTCGATGCAGTAGCGCACGGTCTTGCCGACCACCTCGTGGGCCTGGCGAAAGGGCAGCCCCTTGCGCACGCAGTAGTCGGCCACGTCGGTGGCGGTGGAAAAACCGCGTGCGGCGGCGACGCGCATGGTCTCCGCCTTGACCTTCATCTGGGCGATCATGTCGGCAAAGATTTTCAGCGAGCCGCGGACGGTGTCGATGGTGTCGAACAGGGGCTCCTTGTCCTCCTGCATGTCCTTGTTGTAGGCCAGCGGCAGGGATTTCATCAGGGTGAGCAGGCTGATCAGGTTGCCGTAGACCCGGCCCGACTTGCCGCGCACCAGCTCCGGCACATCCGGATTCTTTTTCTGCGGCATGATGGAGCTGCCGGTACAGAAGGCGTCGGTCAGCTCGATGAAGTCGAAATCGGCGCTCGACCAGAGGATGAGCTCTTCGGACAGCCGTGACAGGTGCATCATCAGGATGCCGGCGGCGGCACAGAACTCGATGGCGAAGTCACGGTCGGAAACCGAATCGAGACTGTTGCGCGTGACACCGTCGAAACCGAGCTGCTCGGCGACCCATTCCCGGTCGATGGGGAAGGTGGTTCCGGCCAGGGCGCCGGCGCCGAGGGGCAGCCGGTTCATGCGCCGGCGCACATCCGCCATGCGGTCGGCGTCGCGGTCAAACATTTCGAAATAGGCAAGCATGTGGTGCGCGAACAGCACCGGCTGGGCGGTCTGCAGGTGGGTGTAGCCCGGCATGATGACGCTGAGGTTGGCCTCCGCCTGGTCCACAAGAGAGCCCTGCAGGCGGCGCAGTTCGGCAATGATGGCGTCGAGTTCGTCGCGCAGGTAGAGACGGATATCGAGAGCGACCTGGTCATTGCGCGACCGGGCGGTGTGCAGTTTGCCGCCGACCGGACCGATTTTGTCGATCAGGCGCTTCTCGATGTTCATGTGGATGTCCTCGAGAGCGACGGAGAAGCTGAACCTGCCCGCTTCAATCTCTTCGAGGATTTCGTTCAGGCCAAAGACGATGCGCTCGGCTTCGTCCTGGCTGATGATGCCCTGGCGCGCCAGCATGCGCGCATGGGCGATGGAGCCGCGGATATCGTAGCGGTACAGGCGCTGGTCGAAACTGATGGAAGCAGTGAATTCCTCGACGAACTTGTCGGTCGGCTGGGTAAACCGTCCGGCCCAGGGTTTGTCACTCATGATGGCTTCAGTCCTTTTTTCGATTCTTTTGGCGGTATCCGAAAGATGTCGGCGCGACTTTTATACAGCATCCGCCTCCTTTCGCCAAATGCTATCAGCTGCCGGCCACCTTGCCGACCAGCTCGTCGCTGCCCATGCGCACCCAGCGGTTTTGCGGGGCGGGACGAAAGATGGCGTGGATTTTGAGCGGCACGCGCGTGGTGCGGGGGTCGAGTTCGTGAAAAACCGGCAGATTGAAGAAGAAGAGGCGCTCGTCCCGGCCGAACCGGAGCCGGCACACCGGCAGGCCGCCGAAATCGTCGGTGGCGAACTCGGCCAGCTGGACCTGTTCCAGTTTGTGCGACTTGTGGATGATGACGCTGGAATGGCCAAAAGCCTGCCCGGACGTGGCCAGACCTTCGCAAACGGTATCCCCCGCACTGTTGCAGAACAGGGTGATGGCGTCGCGTACGCCCGGGGTGTATTCGAGATATTCGCCGTAAAAGCCGTTGACCACATCGCGAAAGGCGGGGTGCTCGGGTTTGGGGTTGCATTCGATAACCGTCAGCAGGTCAAGACGCTGGCGCGAGGCAAAAAAGAGTTCGTTGGCGCGGGCAATGATGGCGCTGATGTTCGACTGGTACAGGTCGCGATAGACGTAGTCGAGGCAGATCAGGTTCATGAAGTTGAAGCAGGTCGGGTGGCAGCGCAACAGGGGGAAGACCTTGCCGCGGTAGAGATCGTGCAGGGAGTCGAGGTTTTCCTCGCCGCCGAAGGGGTGGCTTTTGGCTTCAAAAAAGACTCGCAGACGGCCGTCCTCTTCCTTGCAGACGATGGCGCACGAATTGACCGGCATCTGTTCGACTTCGCCGGCGTCGATGTCCTCGGCCACCGAGGCGAGCAGCTCCCGGTTGTCGATGGCCCAGTGCCGCAGCCAGGAGCGGAAATCGGCCAGGGTTACGTGTTCAATGCCAAAGATGGTGACGGTATTGGGGCGGAAATTCCGGTCGATGAATTCCAGCGCCTCATTCAGGTGGGCTGCGGGCAGGCTCGATTCGGGCAGCAGCAGAAAGTGCAGTCTTTTCAGATTGCTTTCGCCTTCGGCCACCAGTTCGAAAACGCTGCGGATCTTGCCCCATTGAGCGTCCGGATCGGCGATGCGGAAGGCGAAATCGGTGCGCTCAAGCCGGTTGCCGATCTGACAGGCCATGGCGTGCAGATGATGCCCGCGCGGGAAGGCGACCCGGATGTCCTTTTCGACAATCTGCACCATCGCTCCGCCTCCGTCATGGCAGTGTCATCTGGTCGGGGATCTCCCCGGCGGGGTCGACCACCTCTTTGACCCGCCCCCAGTCCAGTTCGGGGTAGACCCGGGCGAGAATGTGCCGACAGCCGGGCGGCAGGTCCATTTCGGGCAGCTCTTCAGGGGCGAACCAGGCGGCGTCGGTACATTCCTGCCCGTTGGGCTGCAGCGTTCCACCGAGGGGATGGCAGCGATAGTAGAGAATGACATAGTGGTCGCCGCGCTCACCAACACCGATATGTTCGAAAACATCGATCAGTCCCTCGACACCGACGCGCAAGCCCACCTCTTCGGCGACTTCCCGGTGCAGAGCCTCGAGAATGGCTTCGCCGTGGTCGATTTTGCCGCCGGGCATGACCCACTGGCTGCAGAAAGGTTCGATGCAGCGCCGGGTGAGCAGGACCCGTCCGTCGTTATCGACGATACAGGCGACCACCGAGGTTTTGATCTGCTGTTTGCGAAAATCCATGCCGAATGCCCGAAAGGAGCTGAAAAACAAAGGGCAGACCCTGAGGATCCGCCCTTTGTCCGTTTACTTGCGTTTCTGTTCCATGAGGCTGCGAATTCTCAGCCTGAGGGCGTTGAGCTTGATAAAGCCCTCGGCGTCGGCCTGATTGTAGACCTCGTCCGCCTCGAAGGTGGCGAAGTCGACATTGAACAGGCTGTCGGTATCCGATTTGCGCCCGACCACGCGGCAGTGCCCCTTGTAGAGCTTGACCCGGGCGACGCCGTTGACCGTCTGCTGGGTCTGGTCGATGAGCGCCTGCAGGGCTTCACGCTCCGGCGCAAACCAGAAGCCGTTGTAGATCATGCTGGCATAGCGCGGAATCAGCGAGTCACGCAGGTGCATGACCTCGCGGTCCATGGTAATCGATTCCACCGCCCGGTGCGCTTCTTCGAGAATGGTGCCGCCGGGGGTCTCGTAGACGCCGCGGCTCTTCATGCCGACAAAGCGGTTCTCCAGCAGGTCGACGCGGCCGATGCCGTGTTTGCCGCCCAGCTCATTCAGTTTCGCCAGCAAACTGGCGGGAGACAGGCGCTCGCCGTTGATGGCGACCGGGTCGCCTTTTTCGAATTCGATTTCGACATACTCGGGCTGGTCCGGGGCGTCCTCGGGGCGGGTGGTGAGGACATACATCTCCTCGGGCGGTTCGGCCCAGGGGTCTTCGAGAACATCGCCCTCAAAAGAGATGTGCAGCAGATTGCGGTCCGAGCTCCAGGGGAATTTCTTGCTGGTCGGAACCGGAATGCCGTGTTTTTTGGCGTAGGCCTCGAGAGCGCTGCGGCTGTTCAGGTCCCATTCCCGCCAGGGCGCGATAACGGTTACCGACGGGTCGAAGTGGTAGTAGGACAGCTCGAAACGGACCTGATCGTTCCCCTTGCCGGTGGCTCCGTGGGAGACGGCGTCGGCCCCCTCCTTTTTCGCGATCTCCATCTGGGCCTTGGCGATCAGCGGCCGGGCGATGGACGTGCCGAGGAAATAGCGCCCCTCGTAGATGGCGTTGGCCCGGAACATGGGGAAGACAAAATCCCGGACGAATTCCTCGCGCAGATCGAGGACATAGCTTTTGCTGGCACCGGTTTGTTTGGCTTTTTCCGGAATGAAGTCGAGTTCTTCGCCCTGACCGAGGTCGGCGGAAAAGGCGATGACCTCGCAGCCGTATTCCTCGATCAGCCACTTGAGAATAATCGAGGTGTCCAGGCCCCCCGAGTAGGCGAGGACAGCTTTTTTGACGCTACCACGTTTGCTCATGTTCACAGCTCCTGGTTGATTGGTGTGCCCGGCCGCGCGTGGGCCGGATAGTCCTTCAAAGTTTGACCACCCGGGTCTGGGCGATTCGGTCGTGCAGACCCTGATGGTTCTGGTCAAAGAGTATCATGAGAAAGCCGGTCAGCAGCAACAGGGCGGAAATCGGCTTGGCGACCACCTCGCGCAAAAAGGCGGTTCCGACGCCGACCTCTTCGCCCCTGTCTCCTTCGACGCGGATACGGGTGACCCGTTTTCCCGGTGTCTGCCCGCAGTAGCTGACCATAACCGTATTGAACAGACCCCAGAAACTGGCGAGCAGAAACAGGGCCAGTATCATTCCCAGGCCCGCCACCGGGCCGTTGTCACCGAGGTAAAGGATTCCGATCAGGCCCAGCCCCGCAAGGAGGAGCAGCTCCAGCAGACCCAGGACAAAAAAGTCGATCAGCTGGGCCGTCAGGCGGATGCCGAACCCTGCCGGCAGCTTTGGGGGGACTGACGGCGCTGGTTCCGGGATCCGTCTCTGTTTCTCTGCGGCCGGTTGCGTTTCGGACTCTTTGGGCTGCGGCCTGTGCGACGGGGACGCGGGCAGTGGAAACCGCTCGGCACAGCGCGGACAACGCGCCATGATGGCCCGGGGCGGGATGGTGGCCGGGTCGATGTCCCGTTCGAAGCGACAGTGCGGGCAGGAAAGAATCATAAAGTCCGGCTCCGGGATCACGATCCGAGGCTCAAGGTTGTCTTTGTCCTTTTGCCCTGGACCTTGATCCTGGGTTTTTACCCCATCAGCGTCGCCATGATCGCCTTTTGGGCGTGCAGGCGGTTTTCGGCCTGGTCGAAAATGACCGACTGGGCCGATTCGATGACGTCATCGGTGATCTCCTCGCCCCGGTGCGCCGGCAGGCAGTGCATGACGATGGCGTCCGGTTTCGCCTTGTTCAGCAGGGGCAGGTCGATGCAGTAGCCGGCAAAGGCTTTCTTGCGCTGTTCGGCCTCGTCTTCCTGGCCCATGCTGGCCCAGACATCGGTGGACAGAACGTCGGCTCCGTCGACCGCCTCGGCGGGGTCGCTGGTGTACAGGATGTCCGCCCCCAGCGCCTCGGCCTGTTGCATGACGCCGGCGTCAGGGCGGTAGCCTTCCGGGGTGGCAACCTGCAGGCGAAAGCCGAACACGGCGGCGGCGTTGATCCAGCTGTTGGCCATGTTGTTGCCGTCACCGATCCAGGCGAAGGTCAGGCCCTCGTAGCCGCCCTTGTGCTCGATGACCGTCAGCAGGTCCGCCATCAACTGGCAGGGATGGTACATGTCGGTCAGGCCGTTGATGACCGGGACATCCGACCAGCGGGCCAGCTCTTCCACCGCCTCCTGGGAGAAGGTGCGGATCATGATGCCGTCACAGTAGCGGGCCATGACACGGGCGGTATCCCTGATCGGTTCTCCCCGCCCCATCTGGGTAGTCCCGGAATGGAGAAAGAGGGCGTGTCCGCCCAGCTGGGTCATGCCGACCTCAAAGGAGACGCGGGTGCGGGTGGAACTCTTTTCAAAAATCATGGCCAGCGATTTGCCCTCGAGCAGGCGGTGGGGCTCGCCCCGTTTCTGTTTCGCCTTGAGTTCGGCCGCCAGCCGGAACATGGCGTCGAGTTCATCCCGGGTAAAGTCGGTCAGTTTGAGAAAATCCTTGGGCATCGATACCTCCCCGATAACAGTTCATCCCCGTGAGGGGTCAGTTGTTTGCTTCGGACAAGACCCGGCGCAGAATCTCAAGTGCCCGATCAATCTCTTCCCGACCGACGGTCAGGGGCGGCACGAAGCGCAGCACCTTGCCGACGGTGCAATTGATGAGCAGCCCCAGCTCCAAAGCGCGCTGCACCAGAGGCGCGCCGTCGATCTCCAGCTCCATGCCGAGCATCAGACCGTGACCGCGGACCTCGCGGACAAAGGCAAAATCCTTTTTCAGCTGTTCCAGACCGAGGCGCAGATAGGCGCCCATGGCGGTACAGTTGTCGAGCACCTTCCCTTCGGTCAGTTCCTTCATAACCGCCAGCGCGGCGGCGGTGGCGAGGGGATTGCCGCCGAAGGTGGACCCGTGGCTGCCCGGGCCGAAGCTGGCCGCAACCGAATCCCTGGCCAGCATGGCGCCGATGGGAACCCCGCCGCCGAGCCCCTTGGCGAGGGTCATGATGTCGGGCTGAACCTTTTCGTGCTGCCAGGCGTACAGGTGGCCGGTACGGCCGCATCCGGTCTGGACTTCGTCAAAAATCAGCAGCAGATCGCGCTGGTCGCACAGGGCGCGTACCTTGCGCAGATAGCCCTCGGGCGGGACCACCACGCCTCCTTCCCCCTGAATCGGTTCGAGCATGACGGCACAGGTTTGTGGGGTGACGGCCTTTTCCAGCTCGGCAAAGTCGCCGAAGGGAACATACCGGAAGCCTTCCAGGGCGGGGGTGAAGCCGATACGCACCTTCTCCTGGCCGGTGGCGCTGATGGTCGCCATGGTGCGGCCGTGAAAGGACCCCAGGGCCGTGATGATTTGGTAACGGTTCTCCCCCTTGTGGTCGCGGCTGAACTTGCGCGCCAGTTTGATGGCGGCTTCATTGGCCTCCGCCCCGGAGTTGCAGAAGAAGACCTTGCCGGCGAAGGCGGTGGCGCAGAGCTTTTCCGCCAGTTCGATTTGCGGGGGGATCTGGTAGAAGTTGGAGCAGTGAATCAGCTGCTCCGCCTGTTCCCGGATCGCTGCCACGACCTTCGGATGGCAGTGCCCGAGGTTGTTGACCGCCACCCCGGCGAGAAAGTCGAGATACGTGTTGCCGTCGGCATCCCAGATGCGGCACCCTTGCCCGCGCACCATGGCGACGGGGTAACGGCCGTAGGTGGCGGCGATGACTTTTTCCGCCCGTTCGATCCACGCCGCGTTGTTGCTCATGCCTTGTCTCCTTCGAAATCGGCGATGGCGGTGCCGATGCCCTTGTCGGTGAAGATTTCCAGCAGACACGCGTGCTCGACCCGGCCGTCGATAATGTGGGTTTTGGTCACCCCCTCCCGTACGGCGTCGACACAGCAGGTTGTCTTGGGAATCATGCCGCCGCTCAGGGTGCCGTCCTCAATCAGCTCGGGTACCCGGCGGTAGTCGATGGTGGAAATCAGGTTGCCGTTTTTGTCCTTGACCCCCTCGACATCGGTCAGAAGGATCAGCTTTTCCGCCTTGAGGGCGCCGGCGATGCGACCGGCGACCAGGTCGGCGTTGATGTTGTAGCTGCGGCCGTCGGCGCCGATGCCGACCGGGGCAATGACCGGAATGAAGTCATTCGCCTCCAGGGCCCGGATGACGCTTGGCTCCACCCGGTCCACTTCGCCAACCATGCCGATATCAATGATTTCGGGGGTCAGGGTGTCCGGGTTGAGTTTGGTCATCTCCAACTTGCGCGCGGTAATCAGCCCGCCGTCCTTGCCGCTCAGGCCGACCGCCCGGCCGCCGTGACGGTTGATGTTGGCGACAATCTCCTTGTTGACCTTGCCGCCCAGAACCATTTCCACCACGCCCATGGTTTTGGCGTCGGTCACACGCATCCCCTGCTCAAAGCGGGACTCAATGCCCATCGCCTTGAGGACTTCGCCGATCTGCGGCCCGCCGCCGTGCACCACCACGGGGTTGAGGCCGATGTATTTCATCAGGATGACATCGCGGGCGAAGCCCTCCTTGAGTTTTTCATCGACCATGGCGTTGCCGCCGTATTTGATGACGATGGTTTTGCCGTAGAAGCGTCGAATCCACGGCAGCGCTTCCATGAGCACATTGGCTTTGTTGATCAGTTCCTGCATTGTCGTCCGTTCCCGCAGCTGCGGCAAAAAAGCCGAGGCTCCAGCCCGAAGGAACCTCCCTCACCCTTCGCCCCTCGCCTTTCGCCTAGAGTATATACCTCGACAAATCCTCGTTCTCGACGATATCTCCAAGTTTTTCGCGCACATACGCGGCATCGATGACCAGGTGCCTGTCGTCGAGATCGGGGGCGTCGAAGGAGATGTCCTCCAGCAGACGCTCCATGACCGTGTGCAGTCGGCGGGCGCCGATGTTTTCCGTGCGTTCATTCACCAGCGCCGCAGTCCGGGCAATCTCGGCGATGGCACCGTCTTCGAAAACCAGGTCGATGCCTTCCGGTTCCAGCAGCGCCGTGTACTGGCGGATCAGGGCGTTGCGCGGCTCGCTCAGAATGCGGATGAATTCGGCCTCGCCCAGGTTGTCCAGCTCGACGCGGATGGGGAAGCGCCCCTGCAGCTCCGGAATCAGGTCGGACGGCTTGCTGACATGGAAGGCGCCGGCGGCGATAAACAGGATATGGTCGGTCTTGACCGGGCCGTGTTTGGTGTTGACCGTACTCCCCTCGACAATGGGGAGGATGTCGCGCTGGACCCCTTCGCGCGAGACTTCGGGACCGTGCACGCCTTCGCGGGAGGCGATCTTGTCGATCTCGTCGATAAAGACGATACCGCTCTGTTCGGTGCGTTCGATGGCCAGCTGCCTGACCTGATCCATGTCGACCAGCTTTTCCGCCTCGGTCTGAATCAGAATGTCCCGGGCCTCGGCCACCTTGACCCGCTGGCGTTTGGTTTTGCGCGGGAACAGGTTGCCGAACATCTCGCGGATGTTGAAGCCGAGCTGCTCCGTCCCCTGGGGCGTGAGGATTTCCATGGTCGGACCGGCGTTTTCCTGCACCTCCAGTTCGACGAAACGGTCGTCCAGTTTGCCGTCACGCAGCAGTTTGCGCAGTTTCTCCCGGGTGGAGCCCGGTTCGGCGCTGGCGGTTTCGTCAAAGCGGTGCGCCTCGCCCGGCAGCAGCAGGTCGAGCAGCTTCTCTTCGGCGGCGCTTTCCGCCTTGGTGCGCACTTTGGCCGCCTCTTCCTCGCGCACCATGATGATGGCCAGTTCCAGCAGGTCGCGGATCATACTTTCGACATCACGGCCGACATAGCCGACTTCCGTGAATTTGCTCGCTTCCACCTTGATGAAGGGGGCGTTGGCAAGCCTTGCCAGCCGGCGGGCGATCTCGGTTTTGCCGACGCCGGTCGGCCCGATCATGATGATGTTTTTCGGCGCGATCTCGTCGCGCAGCTCCGGACTGACCTGCTGGCGGCGCCAGCGGTTGCGCAAAGCGATGGCGACCGCACGCTTGGCGTTGTGCTGACCGATGATATAGCGATCGAGTTCCTCGACGATCTGGCGGGGAGTCAGTTCGCTCAAGGCAATGTCTCCAGGGTGATCTGGTTGTTGGTGTAAATGCAGATACCGGCGGCGATCTCCAGGGCGGTACGGGCGACTGTCTCCGGATTTTCGGCTCCGGCTGCGAGCATGCCGCGCGCGGCGGCGAGCGCGAAGGAGCCGCCCGAGCCGATGGCGGCGATGCCGTCATCCGGCTCGATGACATCACCGGCGCCGGAGATGACCAGGGTCGTTTCGGTGTCGGCGACGATCAGCAGCGCCTCGAGCCGCCGCAGCACGCGATCGGTGCGCCAGTCCTTGGCCAGTTCCACGGCCGCACGCTTGAGATTGCCGCGATATTCACGCAACTTGGTGTCGAATTTTTCAAACAGGGTAAAGGCGTCCGCGGTGCTGCCGGCGAACCCGGCCAGAATTTTCTCTTCACCCAGGCGGCGAATTTTGCGCGCAGAATGTTTCATGACCGTGTTGCCCAGGGTCACCTGGCCGTCGCCGGCCAGCGCGACCCGGTCACCCTGGCGCACGCAGATGATGGTTGTGCCTCGGAACATGGCGGTGGTCCTTGTGTCATGCATAGGGGAGAAACCTCAAAGGAAAAATCCTATCATATCGCACTGGGGTGTTGAATGAAAAAAGCCGGGAAAATCAGCCCCTTTGTTCGCCAGGCAGCAGCAGGGTGACCGTGGTCCCCCGTCCTGTCTCGCTGTCGAGCCGTACCTCGACCTGCATGGCGCGGCAGAATTCGCGCACGTAGAACAGCCCCAGACCGAAACCGGGCACCTGACCGGTGTGCATGGGATCGATCTGAAAGAACTTTTCGAACACCCTGGCGTGAAGGTCGCCGGGAATCCCCGGACCGTTGTCTTTGACCACCAGGGCGTAGCCTCCCTGGGTGGCTTGCCCGAGGAGTTCGACCCGGCCGCCTTCGGGCGTAAACTTGACGGCGTTGTCGATCAGGGCGTGCAGACAGTAACGCAGACGCTGTCTGTCCGCCCGCGCGCTGGTTGCGGCCGGCTGCAGTTCGACCGTATAGGCAAGCCCTTTCTGTTCCGCCCGGGAGGCCAGTTCCTCGGCGACCTTGCGGGCCAGGGGGACCGGATCGATCCGGTCGAGACGGGTCCCCTCAGGCGTGAGCCCCAGTTCGCTGTAGAAGAGCAGGTCTTCGATCAGTCCCGTGAGATAATCGAGCTGCTGCTGGATCTGCGGCAGATTTGCCCGATAGTGGTCCAGGTCGCTCTGTTCGAGGTCGCGTCCGAGGTTCTGCAGGAACAGGGAAACGACAGTCACGGGGGTTTTGAGCTTGTGGGAAACCAGCTCGAGAAATTCGGTCTTGAGGCGATCGACCTTTTTCAGCTGCAGCAGCTGTTCCCGCAGAGCCTTTTTCTCCAGGGCCCGGTTGACGATGGTTGTCAGCTGCAACAGGTTGACCGGTTTGGTGAGAAAATCGTCGGCATCGAGTTTGAGGGCCTCGATAACCACATCCCGTTCGCCATAACCGGTCATCATGACCATGACCTGGTCGGGGTCCGACTGCCGTACCCGGGCCAGAAGTTCCAGCCCGGTCATTTCCGGCATCATGATGTCGGACAGGACGACGTCGACCTGTTCCCTGGCAAGGATCTCCAGCGCCGCCCGGCCGTTCTCCGCTTCCAGGATCCGAAAGCCCTCCAGGGCCCGCCGGCACAGCTGGCGCAGGACCGGTTCGTCGTCGACAATCAGGATGGTCGGGCCTTCCTGGTGCTGGTGGACCGTCGGCCGAAAGCGTTGCCGGGGGATTTCCCCTGCCATAACCGCAGGCGACCTCAGCTCTTCAGCTGGGCCTGAAGCAGGTCGGAAGCGGAGCGCAGGGCTTCGCCCAGTTTTTCCGGCTGGGAGCCGCCTGCCTGGGCCAGATCGGGGCGTCCGCCGCCGCGGCCGCCGACTTTGGCGGCCAGCTCGGCCACCAGCTTGCCGGCATGCAGCTTGCCGGCGAGGTCCCTGGTCACCGCCGCCAGCAGGTTAACCTTGTCGCCGTTTTTGCACCCCAGAACCAAAACGCCGCTGCCGAGTTTGTCGCGCAGTTTGTCGGCCAGCTCGCGCAACTGTTTGCCGTCCATGCTGTCGACCTCGACAGCCAGAAGCCGGACGCCGTCAACCTCAACGGCCTGCTGCAGCATCTGGTCACTCTGGCCGGCCTGAAGCTGCGCCTGCAGTTTTTCCACCTGACGCTCCAGTTCCTTCTGTTGCTCCATCAGTTTGCGCAGGCGGGTCTCCAGGTTCTGCGGATCGCTTTTAACCAGCGATGCGGCACGCGCCAGCGTCTGTTCCTGATTGCGCACCCAGTCAAGGGCGCCGGTGCCGGTCACCGCCTCGATGCGGCGCACACCGGCGGCAATGCCCCCTTCGCTGACGATTCGGAACAGGCCGATGTCCCCCGAGGCTTTGGCGTGCGTGCCGCCGCAAAGCTCCAGGCTGTAGTCGCCGACATTCACCACGCGCACGATATCACCGTACTTTTCCCCGAACAGGGCCATGGCGCCGGCGGCCTTGGCTTCATCGGCGGACATCATCCGGATCCCGACCTCCAGGTTGTCCAGAATGCGGCTGTTGACCTCATCCTCGATACGGCGGATTTCCTCGGCCGTAAGCGGAGAGAAGTGGGTGAAGTCAAAACGCAGCCGGTCCGGTTCCACCAGAGAACCGGCCTGCTTGACATGGTCGCCGAGAATCTTCTGCAGGGCGGCCTGCAGCAGATGGGTGGCGGTGTGGTTGCGCACGATGGCGGCGCGCCGTCCGGCGTCGACCTCGAAGCGAACCCGGTCTCCCTTTTTGACGGCGCCGGTGACCACTTCGCAGACATGGACAATCAGCCCCTCGGCCGGTTTGCGGGTGTCGAGCAGGCGCAGTTCGCCTTCGGCGGCCCGAATGACGCCGGTGTCACCGACCTGGCCGCCCGATTCTCCGTAGCAGGGGGTCCGGTCGGCAATCAGCTCCACGGTTTCGCCGCAGGCTGCTTCGGCAACTTCTTCGCCCTGTCGCAAAAGCGCCAGCACCGTGCCTTCGTCGGTTAACGTCTGGTAACCGGTGAATTCGGTTTTGCTGCCGCTTTCGGCCAGGCGCTTGTAGACCAGGGCCGCCGCCGCTTCCGCATCCCCTTTCCAGTGCTCACGCGCCTGGGCGCGCTGTCTTTCCATGCAGGCTTCAAAACCCTCTTCGTCGAGGGTGAAGCCTTCCTTTTCAACGATGTCCGCGGTCAGATCGACCGGGAAACCGTAGGTGTCATAGAGCTTGAAGACGGTTTCGCCCGGAATGACCCTGGTGCCCGACTGGCGCAGGGCGGCCACCTCCTCCTGGAGAATCCGCAGGCCGTTGCCGAGGGTGAGGATGAAGCGTTCCTCCTCGTTCTGTACCACCCTGGTGACGAAGTCCTTGCGGGCCGCCTCGTCCGGATAGGCCTCGGCCATGAAATCGAGCACGAAGCCCGCGGTCTTGTACAGGACCGGGTCTTCGAAGCCGAGCATGCGCGCGTGGCGCATGGCCCGGCGCATGATGCGCCGCAGGACGTAGCCCCGTCCCTCATTGGAAGGCAGTACGCCGTCGGCAATCAAAAAAGCGGTGGCGCGGCTGTGGTCGGCCATCACGCGCATGGAAACGTCATTGTCTTCGTCGGCGCCGTAGCTTTTGCCCGAAAGCTTTTCGATATAGCTGATGATGTCGCGCAAAAGATCGGTGTCGTAGTTGGAGTGGACCTGCTGCATCACGGTGGCCAGCCGTTCCAGACCCATGCCGGTGTCGACCGCCGGTTTCGGCAGCGGCACCAGGGTGCCGTCGGGCTGGCGGTCGTACTGCATGAAGACGTTGTTCCACACCTCCATGAAGCGGTCGCAGTCGCAGCCGACCTGGCAGTCGGGCGAGCCGCAGCCGACCTCGGGGCCGTTGTCGTAAAAAATCTCCGAACAGGGGCCGCAGGGGCCGGTGTCGCCCATGGCCCAGAAGTTGTCCTCCTCAAAGCGGTAGATGCGCTCGCGCGGTACCCCTTCCTGCTTGTGCCAGATGTCGGCGGCTTCGTCATCGTCGGTGTAGACCGAGACGTAGAGGCGGTCCTTGTCGATGCCCAGCTCCTGGGTCAAAAACTCCCAGGCGTAGGCGATGGCTTCCTTTTTGAAATAGTCGCCGAAGGAGAAGTTGCCCAGCATCTCGAAGAAGGTGTGGTGGCGGGCGGTGCGACCGACGTTTTCCAGGTCGTTGTGCTTGCCGCCCGCGCGCACGCACTTCTGGGCGGTGGCGGCGCGCACATAGTCGCGCTTTTCGGCGCCGAGGAAGCAGTCCTTGAACTGGTTCATGCCGGCGTTGGTGAACAGCAGCGTGGGGTCGTTGTGGGGGACCAGGGAGGAGGATTTGACAATGGTGTGTCCCTTGCCGGCGAAGTAGTCGAGAAATTTCTTGCGCAGCTGGTTTCCGGTGAGCATCGATTCAAACCTTTCTTGCCGTGATGAGCGTGGTGCCGGGATGCACCTGAATCGGGAAATGATAGTCGATGCGGGCAGGCTTGAAAAG
>CAZCUR010000016.1:9298-37415 GCA_964501815.1 uncultured Geothermobacter sp. | reverse complement strand
CGAGCTGGTCGAAAAAGTGGTGCAGATTCTCAAGGAAAAGACGGCGGTACTTTAAAGGCAGAATTCAGAAGTCAGGAGACAGAAGACAGGAGGAGGATACAAATTCTGAATTCTGCATTCTGACTCCTGTCTCCCCAAGGAGAATGGAACATGAAAGCACTCCTGATAGGCGAATACAGAGAAGGCAAGCTGCTGGAGACGACGTACGAGCTGCTCGGCTTTGCGAAGCAGCTCGGCTGCGAGGCCGACCTGTTTGTTGTCGGCGATGAAGCGAACCTGCCGCAGAGCGGCGGCAGGGTCTATCTGGCCGATGTCAAGGTCTGCGGTGAATACAACCCGAACCTGCACAAGCAGCTGATTCTGCAGGCAGTGGAACAAAGCGGCGCCGATACCGTGGTCTTTGTCCACTCCAGCTACGGCTGGGACCTGGCGCCGCGCGTGGCGCTGGCTCTCGATGCCGCCCAGGTCTCCGAGATCGTCGCGCTCAAGGACGGCAACTACCTGGTGCCGGCGTGCAACAACAAGCTGCAGCGCAGCGTCAAACCGGCCACCGGCAAGCAGGTGCTGACCCTTCAGGCCGGCGCCTTTGCCCCGGCAGAGCCCGCCGGCGCGCCGCAGGTCGAACAGCTCAGCGCCGAGGCCCAGAACGGCATCGCGTTTGCCGGATACGAGCAGGCCGAGGCCGGCGGAGTCGACCTGAGCAAGGCGGAGGTGATCGTCAGTGCCGGACGCGGCATCGGCAAGCCGGAGAACATCGAGATGGTGCAGCGACTGGCCAAAGCCCTGGGGGGCGAATACGGTGCCAGCCGGCCGGTGGTCGACGCCGGCTGGGCTCCGCACGAGCGTCAGGTGGGGACCACGGGCCAGACGGTGGCGCCGAAGCTGTATGTCGCCTGCGGCATTTCCGGAGCGATTCAGCACCTGGCGGGGATGAAGAAGTCGGAGTTCGTACTGGCGATCAACACCGACGCGGAAGCGCCGATCGGCGAGGTTGCCGATGTGCTGGTGGTTGCGGATGTGAAGCAGTTCGTGCCGGCGCTGGCGGAGAAGTTGGAAGGTTAAAGGAGAAAGGCCAGAGGCCAGGGGCCAGGGGTCAGGGGAGACGGTTCTTCTGACTCCTGCATTCTGTCTCCTGACTCCTTGATATTGAAAGGTATTTACAATGATCGACCAGCTTTTTGCGGACATGGAACAACAGTGCGATCTGTCGAAGGTCGACAAGAGCATCAGTTTCTATTTTTCCGTCGATGAGGCGAAGAAGACGGTTTTTCTCTCGCCCGAGGCCATTCGCGTGGAAGACGGCAAGGCGACCGAGCAGGCCGACTGTGTCTGCAAGACCTCGGCGGAGTTTCTCAACAAGGTCTGGAACGAAGGCTACAAGCCGGGGGTCAAGGATTTTCTCGCCGGCGCCATCAAGTCGAACAACCCGGCGGCGCTGCAGCTGCTGTTGGCCGCCTGCGGCCGCTGATTCGTTCGCATCCCGTGCCAGTGCAGGGGCCCAGGCGCCCGGGCCCCTGCCTCCGTAGAACTCAGCGAAAAACAAGAAGAAAGTTCTCGGGAGTGTTTCGGTCCCCCGAACAACTATTCATTTGACAGGGCCGCGGGCCCTGTTCTATAAGACCTGGTCTGACCAATTTCAGGGGAGCTGAGGCTGATGGTTGAACTGGTCCTGATCCTGGTCAGCGCGATTTTTGTCAACAACTTCGTGCTGGCCCGTTTTCTCGGTATTTGCCCCTTCCTCGGGGTGTCGAAGAAGGTCGATACCGCGCTCGGCATGGGCATGGCGGTCACGTTCGTCATGACGGTTGCCGCCGTGGTGACCTGGCTTATTCAGTATTTCATCCTCGTCCCCTTCAACATCGAATATCTCCAGACCATCGCCTTCATCCTGGTTATCGCATCGCTGGTTCAGCTGGTCGAAATGGCGGTGCAAAAGCTCAGCCCGGTGCTTTATCAGGCTCTGGGGATTTTCCTGCCGCTGATCACCACCAACTGCGCCGTGCTGGGTCTGGCGGTGCTGAATATCCAGAAGAGCTATTCCTTCCTTGAAAGCGTGGTGTTCGCCATCGGCGCCGCCCTGGGTTTTACCCTGGCGATGGTGCTGTTTGCCGGTCTGCGTGAGCGTATCGATTTGTGCCCGGTCCCACGCAGCTTCCGCGGCACCGCTATCGCCCTGGTGACCGCCGGCCTGCTTTCGCTCGCTTTTATGGGATTTGCCGGCCTGGTCAAAGGCTGAAAGAGGATGTGAACCGAACATGATTGCTGCTGTCGTCAGTCTGGGTGGCATTGGTCTGCTCGCGGCGCTGGCCCTGGGTGTGGCCGCCCGCAAGTTCGCTGTCGAAGTCGATCCGCGCGAAGCCGCTATTCTTGAAGTCCTTTCCGGGGCCAATTGCGGTGCCTGCGGCTTTCCCGGCTGCAGCGCCTACGCCAAGGCCGTGGTGGAAGAAGGGGTGTCTCCGGCTCTCTGTACCCCGGGTGGTCAGGCGACCCTTGAGGCCATCGCCGGCATCATGGGGGTCAGTGCCGAGGCCGCCGAGCCCGAGGTGGCCGTGGTGCGCTGCCAGGGGGACAATCGCAGGGCCAAACAGAAATACCGGTATCTGGGGCTTGCGGACTGCAACGCCGCCCAGAGAATTGCCGAGGGACCCAAGACCTGTCCGGGGGGATGCCTGGGGCTGGGGAGCTGTGAGAGGGCCTGTCCTTTCGGTGCCATCGAGATGACCTCCGAGGGTCTGGCCGTTATCAACCGGGAGCTGTGCACCGGCTGCCGCAAATGTGTTTCCGTCTGTCCGCGCCATGTTATCGCCATGGCCCCGCGTTCGGCGACCATTCATGTTTTGTGCAACAGCCACGACAAGGGTGCGGTGGTGCGCAAATACTGTGAGGTTGGCTGTATCGCCTGCCAGATTTGCAAGAAGAACGCGCCGGAATCCTATGTCATCGAGGATTTTCTCGCCCGGGTGGTGTACGAGCATCACGAGCAGGCCGCACCCGGTGTGGAGAAATGTCCGACCAAATGTATTCGGGATTTCCGTTTCGGCTATCCGGAGGGAAGCAGTTTTAAGGCCGCTGATCTGCCAGCTGCGGCAGGCCCGCGGGAAGAGAGCACAGGAACGGCAGGATAGAGAAAACCATGCGTCTGAAGACTTTTTCCGGCGGTTTGCATCCGCCTGACAGCAAGGAGTACTCAGCCGGTTGCGCCATTGAGACCTGCCCGCTGCCCGAAGAGCTGGTGGTTCCGCTGTCCCAGCATATCGGCGCTCCGGCCAAACCTGTGGTTCAGGTCGGAGACCGGGTCCTCAGGGGGCAGGTGATCGGCGAGGCAGGTGGATTTGTATCGGTGCCGGTTCATGCGCCGACCTCGGGAGAAGTCGTGGCGATGGAGCCGCGTCTGCATCCTTCCGGGCGCGAGCTGCCGGCGGTGGTGATCCGCGCCGACGGTGAAGATGCGGCCGCCGAACCTCTGCCCGCGCTTGATCCCGCCACGGCGGAGCCGGATGTGCTGAAAAACCGCATTCGCGAAGCAGGCATTGTCGGTATGGGCGGGGCGACTTTCCCGACCCATGTCAAGCTCAGCCCCCCGCCGGAAAAGCCCATCGACACCCTGATTCTCAACGGGGTCGAATGCGAGCCCTTCCTGACGGCCGATCACCGGCTGATGCTGGAAGAAGGGGAAAAAATCCTGGATGGCGTTGCCGTGCTGCAGCGCATCCTCGGGGTTGAAAAGACTTTTATCGGCATCGAGGCCAACAAGCCGGACGCCATAGACCATATGGGTGACCTCTGCTCAGGTCGGAACATCGAGGTCGTTCCCCTGGAGGTCAAATATCCGCAGGGGGCGGAAAAACAGCTGATCTGCGCCATCACCGGACGCGAGGTCCCCTCGGGCGGGCTGCCCATGGATGTCGGTGTGGTGGTGCAGAATGTCGGCACCTGCGCGGCCATAGCCGATGCGGTGCTGCGGGGACGTCCGCTGGTGGAGCGTATCGCCACCGTATCCGGCGATGCGGTGGTCCAGCCGAAAAATTTGCGTATCCGCATCGGCATGTCGCTGGCGCACCTGGTCGCGGTCTGCGGCGGCACCCGGGTGGAGCCGGCCAAAATCATCATGGGGGGGCCGATGATGGGCATGGCCCAGCTCTCGCTTGATGTTCCGGCTACCCGCGGGACTTCTGGCCTTTTGCTGTTCAGCGAAGAAAAGGTGGTACGGCGTCCCGAGGGCCCATGCATCCGTTGCGCCCGCTGCGTGCAGGCCTGTCCGGCGCGCCTGCTGCCGACCACCATCGCCGCCTATGCCCGGATCGATCTGATGGACGAGGCCGAGCAGCTCGGCGCCCTGGACTGCATCGAGTGCGGCTGCTGTTCCTATATCTGTCCGGCGGCTTTGCCGCTGGTGCAAACCATCCGTCACGCCAAAGCGGCCATCATGGCCCGGCGCAGAAAGGCTTGATCGTGTCGTCTCCGGTCTATCTTTCCAGTTCTCCGCATATCGCCTCCCCGGTCGATACCGCGCAGATCATGCGCCAGGTGATCTTTGCCCTGCTGCCGGCCTGCGCGGTAGCGGTCTATATGTTCGGGCTGCCGGCACTGGTGACTCTGGTGCTGTGCACGGTCGGCTGTATCGCTTTTGAAGCCGGTTGTCAGAAACTGATGCATCGCCCTGTCGCCATCGCCGACGGCAGCGCCGCCCTGACCGGTATCCTGCTGGCGATGAACCTGCCGCCCTCCAGCCCCTGGTGGCTCAGCCTGCTCGGCGCCTTTGTCGCCATTGTCATCGCCAAGCAGATTTATGGCGGTCTGGGCTACAATCCTTTCAATCCGGCCCTGGTGGCCCGGGTGGTGCTGCTCATCTCCTTCCCGGTGCAGATGACCACCTGGACGGCGCCGGCCCCCATCGGATCGGGACTTGATGCCGTGACCACCGCCACCCCTCTGGGACGTGCCAAGGAAGCGGTGATGCTGCACGGCGCGCTGCCTGCCGACCTGGCCTCCGGTTTTCTGGGCAGTTTTCTCGGCGATATCGGCGGCTGTCTGGGCGAAGTTTCCGCCTTTGCCCTGCTGCTCGGCGGGCTGTACCTGCTTTGGAAACGGGTGATCAGCTGGCACATTCCGGTCAGTTTTCTCGGGACGGTGGTGGTTTTGTCGAGCCTTTTCTGGCTGGTCAATCCGCAGCGCTACCCGGACCCGCTGTTTCATCTGGTGACCGGCGGTCTGATGCTCGGGGCCTTCTTCATGGCCACGGATATGGTCACCAGTCCGGTGACCACGAGAGGCATGCTGGTCTTCGGTGCCGGTTGCGGACTGCTGACGGTGCTGATTCGTCTGTTTGGCGGCTATCCCGAAGGGGTTTCGTTCGCCATCCTGCTGATGAATGCCGCCACGCCGCTGATCGACCGTTATATCAAACCGAAAAAATTTGGTCTGGTGCAGAACAAGGGAGGCGCCCATGCGTGAGACGTTGCGACTGGCGCTGGTGCTGACCCTGATCGCCGCCGGGGCCGGCCTGATTCTGGCTCAGGTGGAAAAGGTGACGCGGGAACCGATTGCCGAGCAGCGGCGCCTGGAGATGGTGCGCGCCCTGCGGGCGGTGCTGCCGCCGTTTGACAACAGCCCCGACGCGGAGACGCGTGTTTTGCAGGCCGGCACCGACAAAAAGGGTCAGCCGGTAGAGCGGACCTTCTTTATCGGGCGCAAACAGGGCCAGCTTTCCGGTATTGCCTTTAAGACAACCGCCCCGGATGGCTACAGCGGCAATATCGACATCATGGTCGGGCTTGAGCCGGGCGGTCACCTGAGCGGCATCGAAATTCTGGCCCATGCCGAAACCCCGGGTCTGGGTGCCAGGATCGTTGAGCCTGAATTCAAGAATCAGTTCAAGGGCAAGGGGCTGGATAACGCCGACTGGCGCGTGAAAAAGGATGGCGGCGATTTCGACCAGATTACCGGAGCGACCATCTCGCCCCGGGCGGTCGTGGGGGCCATCCGCTCCGGGCTGGAGTTCTATCGGCAGCATCGGGGTGAGATTGTGACACAGGAGGAGGTCCGATGAGTCTGTTGGGCAACTTCACCCGCGGTTTGTGGCAGGAGAACCCTACGTTTAAGCTGCTGCTGGGCATGTGTCCGACCCTGGCTGTGACCACCTCGGCGGAGAACGGCATTGGCATGGGACTGGCGACCACCTTCGTGCTGGTCTGTTCCAACATCACCATCGCCCTGATGCGCAAGCTGATTCCATCGGGAGTGCGCATTCCGGCTTTTATCGTCATCATCGCCTCCTTTGTCACGGTGGTCCAGCTCTGCATGGAGGCCTTTGTCTACGACCTTTACAAGGCCCTTGGCATTTTCATCCCGCTGATTGTGGTCAACTGCCTGATTCTCGGCCGTGCTGAAGCCTTCGCCTCCAAGAACGGAGTCGCTTCCTCCATCGCCGACGGTCTGGGCATGGGGCTCGGTTTTACTCTGGGGCTGTTCATTCTGGGCAGTGTGCGGGAACTGCTCGGTTCGGGCAGTCTGCTGGGGGTCAGTCTGTTTGGCAGCGGCTACCAGCCGTTCCTGCTGATGATCCTGCCGCCGGGGGCGTTTATCGCACTCGGTCTGCTCCTGGCCGGGATGAACCGCTTTGAGCGGGCCCGTTCCCGCCAGTAATCTCCTCAATATCTCCCGGTGCAAAGAATGTGACCCGGTTGCGCCCTCTCTCTTTGGATCGGTAGAGGGCCCGGTCCGCCCGTTCGATCAGGGATTCGGTTGAATCGTCTGCGACCACGCTGGCGACCCCGAAACTGGCGCTCAACGGCTCCCCCGTGGTCGGACAGAGATCGGATGCGAGTTGCCGGCGCAGTTTTTCGGCCGTTCGCACCGCCTCTTCGGCGCCGGTGGTCGGCAGCAGGATGAGAAACTCCTCGCCACCGAACCGGCTGATGGTATCGACCTTGCGCAGTTCTGACCTGAGGGTGTCGGCAAACCAGCGCAGGGTGCGGTCGCCGATGCGGTGACCGTGGCGGTCGTTGACCTGTTTGAAAAAGTCGATATCGGTGAAGATGACGGAAAAGACTTCGCCGTAGCGTTGGTAGCGTTCGAATTCGGCATTGGCCAGTTCCAGAAAGGCCCTGCGGTTGGGCACGCCGGTAAGCAGGTCGATGCGCACCTGTTTTTGCAGCTGCCGGTTGAGGTTCTCGATGCGCACCCGGTCGCTGGCGTCGGAGAAGATTTCAATGGCGCCGATAATCGTGCCGTCGTCATCGTAAACCGGTCGCGTCTTGACGTCGACCGGCAGGCGATGTCCGTTCCGGTGCCGGAGAAAGACCCGTTCCGAATACCCCTTGCCACAGGCCAGGGCCCGGTTGAGCGGACAGTCCCCTTCGCACAGCGGGTTCAGATCGCAGTCGATATGATCAAGCCCGGATAGGGCACAGCATTTGCCCACGATGTCGCCGGCGGCGTAACCGGTCAATTGTTCGGCGGCCCGGTTCCAGTAGAGAATCTGCCGGTTCGGGTCGACGAAGTAAACGCCCTCGGCGAGATGGTCGAGCATTTGGCGGTAGAAATGGTTCGGCAGCGGCATGGCGGCTCCTGCGGTCCTTTTCTCATTAAGTCTAGCAGCCCGCGCCGATTCCGCCAGAAACCCCGTCAGCTGTTCAGCTGCGCCCGGTCTGCCAGGGTTTCGGCAATCTTGCGTGCCAGCCCGTCCCCGGTAAAGGGTTTGGCCAGAAACGTCCCCTTCTCACCGTGCAGGAAATTGTTTTCAAAGGTCACCTGGCCATAGCCTGACAGGAAGAGAACCGGAAGGTCAGGTTGCCGTTGGCGCAGCCGTTTCGCCAGAAGCGGGCCGCTCAGGGTCGGCATGACCATGTCGGTCACCAGAATGGCGAAGGAGTGCGGGTCGGCTTCGAACAGGTCGATGGCCAGTTGCACATCGGCCGCCTGGCAGACGTCAAAGCCCCGCTCCAGCAGAACCCTGGTGGCGTAGTGCAGGACGTCGCGATCATCCTCCACCAGTAAAATCCGGCCGGGACAATTTTGGGGCAACCTGTGCGTCCGGTCCGTTTCCCGCCTGGGCCCCTCGGAGGTGACCGGCAGGTAGACAGTAAAGCTGGTTCCCGAGCCCGGCTGACTGTCAACGGTGATATAGCCGCCGCTCTGCTTGACGATACCGTAGACGGTCGCCAGCCCGAGTCCGGTCCCCTTGCCCTGTTCCTTGGTGGTGAAAAAGGGCTGAAAAATGCGCGCCAGGTTCTCGGGGGCGATTCCTGTTCCGGTGTCGCTGAGGCGAAACCAGACGTAGTCGCCGGGGCGGGATCCGGGATGGGTTTTGAGAAAAATGCGGTCGAAATGTGCCTGCCCGGTGGTCAGTTTCAGGGTGCCGCCTTCAGGCATGGCGTCACGGGCATTGATGACCAGATTCATCAGGACCTGCTCAAGCTGTCCGGGGTCGACCTTGACGTAGGGCAGGTTCCCGGCCAGCTCGATCTCAAACCGTATGTCTTCACGCACCAGCCTGCGCAGCAGTTTCTGCACCCTTTCCAGATGGCTTTCCAGGTCGAGCACCACGGGATGCAGCATCTGCCGGCGGCTGAACGCGAGCAGTTGCCGGGCCAGGTCGGCGGCCCGTTTGCCGGCTTCGAGCGCTATGTCCAGCCCTTCGCGCATGGGGTGGCTGGCATCGAGGGCCTGTGCGGCCATGGCGGTGTAACCGTTGATGACCGTGAGCATGTTGTTGAAATCATGGGCAACACCGGCGGCCAGCTGGCCCAGGGCCTCCATTTTCTGGGCCTGGCGCAGCTCCAGTTCGGCCTGCTCCCGGTTGTGGCGTTCGCGCGCATTGGCGATGGCCAGTCCGATGGTGCCGGCCAACATCTCACAGGTGCGGCAATCGTCAGGAGTAAAGCCTTCAGGGCGGTTGAACAGAAAGACGCCACCGATGGTCTGGCTGTCGTGTTCGAGGGGAAAGCCGATGCCGTTTTCGACCGCGGGAGGGACCAGGTCCGGGTCAAAAGGGACCGAGGTCTGGCGGTCAAACAGCAGGACTTCGCCCCGGGTCGCCAGCAGGTCAAACAGCGGTGCCGGATAGCCTTCCAGCCAGTTTTGCGCCAGGCAGGGATCCGGGTTCATACCCTGTTGCCAGGTTTGGGCCAGGGCCGAAAGCAGGCGTGGGTGCCCCTCCTGGTCGAGGTCAAAAATCAGGCCTCCATCCGTCTGCAATTCTTCACAGACGGCCCTGAGCAGGTCCCGGGCGAATTCTTCGAGGTCGCCGTGGCGTAAATACTTCAGCACGGCACGGCTGAGGGCGTCGAGCAGAACCCGTTCGACGCCTGTCTGGGAGATTCCGGTTGCAGGATTTTCGCTGATGACGACCGCAGGCATGTCGACTCCCTGGCATCCAATCGGTTGTGGTGTTGTTTCTTCGTATCGGCTCGTACACCGATTTCCTGAAGGCCCGGGTAAGGTGAGAGGATTTTCATCCATAACCGACCCGGCAGGTCAGCTATGAAAAAAGAAGGGGTTAACGTTGCACAACATATTGTTTTTACAGGAAAAACTCCTGTATTTTTTGCATACAGTATACTGTATTTTTTCCTTGACTTTGGTGGGCAATTATCCTACCTTGCACACGCTTAAAATCCGTAAACGCTATCCTTGCGCCTTCTAGCCAGGGCATCAGCACAACAAACGCTGTTGGGAGGAGCTCTACATGCTGGACAGTTATCTGCCGATCCTCGTTCTGATTGTCATCGCGGTTGCCTTTGCCATCGGCTCCGTCATTCTGTCGCGGCTGATTGGTCAGAAAAAATTCAGCGAGGTCAAGCTGGCCCCTTATGAGTGCGGCATGCCCCCGGTCGGCTCGGCGCACGAACGGTTGTCGATCAAGTTTTACATCATCGCCATGCTCTTCATCGTTTTTGATGTTGAGGCGGTTTTCCTTTACCCCTGGGCGGTGATGTTCAAGAAGCTGGGTCTTTTCGGGTTCGTCGAAATGGGAGTGTTTATCATCATT
Organism: uncultured Geothermobacter sp.; assembly: GCA_964501815.1. Lineage (GTDB taxonomy): Bacteria > Desulfobacterota > Desulfuromonadia > Desulfuromonadales > Geothermobacteraceae > Geothermobacter. The sequence continues at coordinate 27,424 of CAZCUR010000016.1, read as the reverse complement.
CTCCTCGTCGGCTACGTCTATGTCTGGAAAAAAGGAGCGCTGGAATGGGAGTAGAAACGCTCGGAAATAACGTTATCACGACATCGCTCGACAAGTTGGTCAACTGGTCGCGCGCCAAGTCGCTCTGGCCGATGACCTTCGGCCTGGCCTGCTGCGCCATCGAGATGATGGCGGCCGGTGCCGCCCGTTTTGACCTGGACCGTTTGGGCATTATCTTTCGCGCCTCTCCCCGCCAGTCGGATTGCATCATCATTGCAGGGACGGTCACCAAGAAGATGCTGCCTGTCATCAAGACGGTTTATGAGCAGATGCCTGAGCCCAAGTATGTTATCGCCATGGGCGCCTGCGCCTGCTCGGGTGGGATTTTCGACACCTACAGCACGGTGCAGGGGATTGATACGGCGCTGCCGGTCGATGTCTATGTCCCCGGTTGCCCGCCCCGGCCCGAGGGTCTTCTCTACGGCATCATGAAGCTGCAGGAGAAGATTATGAAGGAGCGCAACTCCTTCGGCGCGGCCATTGGTGTTGGTGAGCGCGTCAGCGAAGTCTGATCGAGGCAGAACCATCTCTCCAGTTAAAGAGGATTACGAGGTCATGAGTGAACATCCGGCGGTAGCGAAACTGAAAGAACGCTTTGGTGAGCGCGTGCTCGAAGTTGCCGAGCACCGGGGCCAGGTTGCGGTGACGGTCGACAGGGACGCCGTTATCGACATCTGCAGCTTCCTCAAGCAGGAATGCGGATACCGGTTTTTGACGGATGTCTGCGGCGTTGACTATCTGGGCCGCCAGCCGCGGTTCATGGTGGTCTACCAGCTTTGCAATATGGATGAGAAGCGGCGTCTGCGGCTCAAGGCGCCGGTCCCCGAAGAAGATTGCCGGATTGCGAGTGTGACCGGAATCTGGAGTACGGCCAATTGGCTGGAACGCGAAGTCTGGGACATGTTCGGGATCGAGTTCAAGGGGCATCCGGATTTGCGGCGCATTCTGCTTCCGGATGACTGGGAAGGGCACCCGTTGCGCAAGGATTATCCTGTGCAGGGCCCGGATCGTGAGCCCTATCAGGGCCGCCTGAGCTGATCAACGACGCACGACTGCATAAGGATAGAGAAGAGGCTGACATGGCGAATCTTGAAACGATGACCATCAACATGGGGCCGCAGCACCCTTCGACTCACGGGGTGCTTCAGCTGGTGCTCGAAATTGACGGCGAGGTCGTGGTCAAGGCCACCCCGCATATCGGCTTTTTGCACCGTGGTGTCGAAAAACTGGCCGAACACCGGACCTATCACCAGGTTCTGCCGCTGACCGACCGGCTTGACTACCTGGCGCCGATGCATAACAACCTCGCCTATATTCTGGCGGTGGAGAAGCTGCTCGGCATCGACGACATGATTCCCGAGCGCGCCAAGGTGGTCCGTGTCATGATGGCCGAGCTGACCCGTATCAAGAGCCACCTGGTCTGGCTGGCCACCCACGCCCTCGACATCGGCGCCATGACCGTCTTCCTCTACTGCTTCCGCGAGCGCGAGCGCATCATGGATTTCTACGAGAAGATTTCCGGTGCGCGCATGACCTCCAACTATTTCCGCGTGGGCGGGCTGTCCGCCGATCTTCCCGATGGCATCGAAAAGGAGATTCGCGATTTCGTCAATGACATGCCGGATAACATCAATACCTACGAAGGGCTGCTGTCCGGCAACAAAATCTGGCAGAAACGTGTCTGCGGTATTGGCGTTATCTCTCCTGAGGATGCCATTGACATCGGATTGACCGGGCCGTCCCTGCGTGGCTCGGGTGTCGACTGGGACCTGCGCCGCGACCAGCCCTATTGTGACTACGAGACCTATGACTTCCGGGTTGTGACCCATACCGACTGTGACACCTGGGCGCGTTACCGGGTGCGTCTCGATGAGATGCGCGAGTCGTGCAAGATCATCCATCAGTGTCTCGATCGCCTCAAGCCCGGGCCGATTCTGGCCGACTGCCCGAAAGTGGTGCTGCCGCCGAAAAAAGACGTCGTCAACACCATCGAGGGTCTGATCCATCACTTCAAGATTATCACCGAGGGCTTCAAGCCCGAACCGGGCGAGGTTTATGTCGGGGTTGAGAACCCCAAGGGCGAGGTCGGTTTCTACCTGATTTCGGATGGTTCGCCGCGGCCCTACCGGATGCGTATCCGTCCGGCTTCCTTCGTCAACCTGCAGGCTCTGCCGCAGATGGTTGAAGGGGCCCTTATTGCCGACGTCATCGCCATCATTGGTACCCTCGATGTCGTTCTCGGCGAGATCGACCGTTAACGGGACCAGCGAGGTAGCCAGACATGAGTGAGACCGCGAAAAAAGCTGTCGAGCAGGAAATCGATCTCGGACCCTGTAACGAGATTCTTGACAAGTACCAGGATATGCCCGGCGCGCTCATGCCGGTGCTGCAGGCGATTCAGGAACACTATGGCTATGTGCCGGAAGAGACGGTCTACCTCACCGCCGAGCGTCTCAATGTCTATCCGAGTCAGATCTACGGTGTCCTGACCTTTTATGCCCAGTTCCACCTGGAGCCGCGCGGCAAGTACATCATTCGCGTCTGTATGGGCACCGCCTGTCACGTCAAGGGGGCGACGCGCCTCGGCGACCGGGTCAAGGAGGCTCTCGGGATTGGACATGCGGAAACGACCGAAGACCTCAAGTTCACCTGTGAGTACGTCGCCTGTATCGGGGCCTGCGGCATGGCGCCGGTCATCATGGTCAATGATGCCACCTACGGGTCGATGTCAGTGCAGAAACTGAACGAAGTCATTGAAAAATACCAGAAGATGGACTGATTCCGGTCCACTTTGACAGGGGTATCCCATGGCAGAGACTGCTCAGAGCGTTGAAGTTCTCATCTGTACCGGTACCGGTGGCATCGCCTCCGGTTCTCTCAAGGTTGCAGAGGCTTTTCAGCAGGAGTTTGAAAAGCACGGAATCGAGGCCAAGGTCGGCAAGCGTTGTGAAATCAAAAAGACCGGTTGCCGCGGCCTGTGCGCCAACGACGTGCTGGTCGATATCCATTTCCCCGGCCAGGATGCGGTGACCTACGATTTCGTCACCCCCGAACTGGTGCCGCAGATCGTTGAGCAGCACATCATCGGCGGCGAGCCGGTGCCGAAGAAGACTGCCGGCCCCTACTATTCGAAATTTCTTGAAAAACAGCGCAGAACCATCTTTTCCCGTTGTGGTCGCATTGACGCCGAAAGCATCGAAGACTATCAGGCCCACGGAGGGTTCGAGGCGATCAAGCGCGCCGTGACCATGTCGCCCGAGGAAGTCATCGAGGAGGTCAAGCGCTCGGGGCTGCGCGGGCGTGGGGGCGGTGGTTTCCCCACCGGGGTCAAGTGGTCCTTTGCCAAGGCCAGCCCCGGCAAGCTCAAGTATCTGATTTGTAACGCCGACGAGGGCGACCCGGGTGCCTTTATGGACCGCTCGCTGCTTGAAGGCGACCCCTACTGCATCATTGAAGGCATGATGGTTGCCGCCTACGCCATCGGCTGCAGCCACGGCTACGTCTACGTCCGCGCCGAATACCCTCTCGCCATCAAGCGCCTGCAGCTGGCCATCGACACCTGTGTGGAAAAAGGGATTCTCGGCGACAACTGCATGGGGCTCGGCTTTCCCTTCCATCTGCGCATCAAGGCCGGTGCCGGCGCCTTCGTCTGCGGCGAGGAGACGGCGCTGATGGCCTCCATTGAAGGGCAGCGCGGCATGTCCCGTCCCCGTCCGCCCTTCCCGGCGGTGCGCGGCCTGTGGGGCAAGCCGACCAACATCAACAACGTCGAGACCTATGCCAACGTCACCTACATCCTGCAGCGCGGGGCCGACTGGTATGCCTCCATCGGTACCGAAGGGACCAAGGGGACCAAGATTTTTGCCGTCACCGGCAAGGTCAAGCATACCGGTCTGGTCGAAGTGCCCGCCGGGGTCACCATGCGCGAGGTTATCTACGACGTCTGCGGCGGCATCCTGAACAACCGCAAGTTCAAGGCGGTGCAGGCCGGCGGACCCTCGGGCGGATGCCTGCCGGCCGAGGCCCTGGATGCCGAGGTCGACTATGACTCGCTGATCAAGGCCGGCGCGATGATGGGTTCCGGGGGTCTGGTGGTCATGGATGAGACCACCTGCATGGTTGATGTCGCCCGGTTCTTCCTCACTTTCACCCGGCGGGAATCCTGCGGTAAATGCATCCCCTGCCGCATCGGCCTGAAAATCATGCTCGAAATCCTCGAGCGCATTTGCGCCGGCGAAGGCAGGGAGGGGGACATCGAGCTGCTGCAGGACATGGCGATGGATATCAAGAAATCCTCGCTGTGCGGTCTCGGGCAGACGGCTCCCAATCCGGTTCTGTCGACCATTCGCTATTTCAGGCATGAATACGAAGCGCATATCAGGGACAAGGAATGCCCGGCGCACGTCTGCAAGCCGCTGCTGCACTTCCATGTCATTGAGGATGCCTGCAAAAAGTGCGGCATGTGCAAGCGGGTCTGTCCGGTCGATGCCATCACCTGGGAGAAAGGGCAGGTGGCCTATATCGACCGGGAGAAATGCACGCAGTGCACTTCCTGCTATGACGCCTGCCGGTTCATGGCGATTGACTAATTCACGCTGCCGAGTTCTGAAGCGGATACGAGGATACGATGGTTAATCTGACAATTGACGGCAAACAGGTCACGGTACCCAAGACCTACACCATTTACGAAGCGGCCAGGGATGCAGGCATCGAGATCCCGGTGCTTTGTTACGCCAAGAAGCTGCTGCCCTTCGGCGCCTGCCGCGTCTGTCTGGTGGAGGTCGAGCAGATGAAGGGGCGTCTGATTCCCTCCTGCACCACCCCGGTTACCGAGGGCATGGTGGTGACCACCACGTCAGAAGAGATCCGCAAGGTGCGTCGAACCGTGCTCGAGTTCCTGCTGGTCAACCACGTGGTCGAATGTCCGGTTTGTGACAAGGGCGGGGAATGCGAACTGCAGGAGCTGACCTACGATTACGAAGTGGTGACCAATCGCTTCAAGGGCGAAAAATTCCACTACGAAACCGATGAGAAGAACCCGTTCATCGAACGCAACATGAACCGTTGCGTTCTGTGCGGCCGTTGCGTGCGCGTCTGTGATGAGATCGTCGCGCATGGCTCCTATTCCTTTGTCGAGCGCGGGTTCGAAACCAAAATCGCCACCGCTTTCGATCGCGGCCTGTCCTGCGAGTTCTGTGGCCAGTGCGTCTCCCTCTGCCCGGTCGGGGCGCTTCTGCCGCGGCCGTTCAAGTTCAAGGCGCGTCCCTGGCAGCTCAAGGAGGTCGACACCGTCTGCGGCTATTGCGGCAACGGCTGTACCCATACCCTTGGAATCAAGGACAACCAGGTCCAGACCATTCGTTTCAATGACAAAAACGGCGTCAATGACGGCAACCTCTGTATCCGCGGCCGTTTCGGCTACTCCTACGTCAACAGTGACCAGCGCCTGACCCGGCCTTTGGTGCGCAAGGGCGGCGAGCTTGTCGAGACAAGCTGGGACGAGGCGCTTGAGGCTGTGGCCAATGGGCTGAAGGACGAAAAAGGGGCCGGCATTCTTACCGGCGCACGCCTGACCAACGAGGAACTGTTGCTGCTCAAACGACTGGCGCAGGCCGCCGGGGTGAAAAACCTCGACCACAGTGGCGGCAGCCACCGGGTGCTGACGGAAGGTGTGGCTTCGGTGCTGGGCAACGCGGCTTCGACCGGTACCTTCCCGCAGGTGGAAACGGCCGATGTCATCCTGAGCATCAGGTCTGACTTTTACGAAACCCACCCGGTTTTCGGTATGGTGGTCAATCAGGCGGTCAAGCGCCATGAGGCCAAACTTCTGGTGGTTTCCGACAAGCGCGGCAAGTTCACCCGCCTGCCTGGAGCGGAGACCCTGCTGACCCGCCCGGGGCTGGAGGTTGACGTCCTTAACGCCATGTCCATGGCGCTGCTCGAAAGCGGCAAGGCCGCAACCCAAGGGGTCGAAAATATCGAGGAGTTCAAGGCGCAAATGGCCGACTTCACGCCGGCGAAGGTCGCGGAGCGGACCGGGGTGCCGGCCGAGGCGATCGTTGCCGCCGCTGAAAAGCTGGCGGAGGCCCAAAAGGGCGCCATTCTGCTGGGCTACGGTCTGGCCTATGACACGGCTGGGGCCGGCATCGGCGCCGCCGCCGCCAACCTCGCCCTGCTGAGCGGTCTGGCCGATCAGGAAGAAGGCGGACTGTACGTCTGTGGGGAAAAGGCCAACAGCCAGGGCGCTATCGACCTCGGCATCGTACCGCAGGAAGGCGGGCTTGGCGCCCGTGCCATGCTGGAGGCGGCGGCCGCAGGAAAACTCGGCACGCTCTACATCATCGGTGAAGATCCGCTGACGACCTATCTGGACGGCGGTCTGGTGGAGCAGGCGGTCAATGGCGCAGGCTTTGTCGTGGTTCAGGACCTCTTCCTTTCGCCGACGGCCCAGCGTGCCGATGTGGTCCTGCCTGCGGTCTCCTATGCCGAGAAGGACGGCAGCTTCACCAACGCCGAACGGCGCATTCAGCGGGTGCGGGCCGGCATCAAGAGCCCGGGAGAGGCCCGGTCCGATTTCGCCATTTTTGCCGACCTGCTCGGCCGGTTCGGCGGCAAGGCTCCCGAAAGTCCGGCGGCGGCGTTTGCGGAAGTGTGCAGTGAAGTGCCCTTTTACCCCACGGCAAGCCTCGACGCCCTCGGCCCGCAGGGTCAGGTCTGGGGCGGGGAGTTCCTGAAACCTTCCCGCAAGTCTCTGGTGCCGGTCGCAGGCGGCAGGACGGCTGAAGGGCGTTTTGTCCTGACCACCGGCAGCGCCCTCTACCACAGTGGCAGCACCAGTACCCATGCGGCCGGTCCCCTGGCCGCGGTGCCCAACGAGTATGTCGAACTGGGCCGGGAGGATGCCGGCGAACTCGGCATCAAGGATGGCGACACCGTGCGTATCAAGGCCAATGGTGTGGAGCTGAATCTGCGCGCCAAGGTCGACCGGCGACTGCCGAAGGGGCTGCTGTTTGCTCCCAACCACTTCCCCGGCACCGGCATCAACCGCGTTTTTGCCGCGGATGCAGTGGTTCCGGTCGAGGTTGCCAAGGCCTGACAGGACCTGGAAGAGCTAACCGGTTTGTGACCCATTGCGGATAAAAGAGTAAAGAGGACATCACATGAATGCTGAACTGTTGAGCCTGTCAAACGCACCCTGGTTGTATATCGGTGCCATGCTGGTGAAAATCCTGGTTGTCTTCGGCCTGACCATGCTTATTGTCGCCTACGCAACCTGGGCGGAGCGCAAGGTTATCGGGCACATGCAGACCCGCCTGGGGCCGATGATGACCGGCTGGCACGGTCTGCTGCAGCCGATCGCCGATGGTATCAAGCTCTTCTTCAAGGAGGACATCATCCCGACCCAGGCGAGCAAGATTCCGTTCATCCTGGCGCCGATGATGATTCTGATTCCATCCCTGATCACCATTGCGGTGATTCCTTTCGGCGCCGACATGGTGGTCAACGTGGGCGGCAAGGCTTATGCCATCCCCCTGCAGATTACCGACCTCAACATCGGCATCCTCTACATTCTGGCCATGGCCGGGCTCGGTGTTTACGGCATCACCCTGGCCGGGTGGTCGTCCAACAGCAAATACTCTCTGCTTGGCGGTGTCCGCGCTTCGGCCCAGATGATCTCCTACGAGCTGGCCGCCGGGCTGTCCATCATCGCGGTCTTCATGCTCTCCGAAACCCTGAGCATGCGCGAAATCGTGGCCCAGCAGAGCGGTTCGATTCTCAACTGGTACGTCTGGAAGCAGCCGCTGGCCTTCATCCTCTTCCTGATTACCGGCACCGCCGAAATCAACCGGACCCCGTTTGACATGCCCGAGGCGGAATCGGAGCTGGTCTCCGGTTTCTGCACCGAATATTCATCCATGAAGTACGCTCTGTTCTTCATGGCGGAATACGCCAACATGATTGTCATCGCCGCCATTCTTTCGACCCTGTTCCTGGGCGGCTGGACGGGTCCGACCCCGTGGGGGCCGGTGAACATGCTCGGCAAGATCTTTGCCTTCATGTTCTTCCTGATGTGGATCCGCGCCACCTTCCCGCGCGTGCGCTACGACCAGCTGATGAAGCTGGGCTGGAAGGTTCTGCTGCCCCTGGCCCTGGCCAACATTCTGGTGACCGGCATCGTGGTGGTTCTGCAGCAGTAGGCTTTCAACCTGTCGACGAGGTACAGACTGATGATTAAAGAGTTCATTCAAGGGCTGAGCATTACCTTCAAGCATCTTCTGCCCGGTCATTCGACCACGGTCCAGTATCCCAAGGTCAAGCTGCAGCCGTCCGAACGCTTTCGGGGCCTGCATCGCCTGGTGCCGACCCAGGATCGGGAGAAGTGCGTTGCCTGTTACCTGTGCCCTACGGTATGTCCGGCCAAGTGCATCACAGTGGAGTCGGCCGAAAACGAAAAAGGGGAAAAATATCCCAAGGTTTACCAGATCGACCTGCTGCGCTGCATCTTCTGCGGCTACTGCGTCGAGGCCTGCCCGGTCGAAGCTATTGAGATGACGGGCAATTACGAACTGGCCAACTACCATCGGGACGACTTCGTTTTCGACAAGCAGCGACTGCTCAAAAACAAATAGGAGTGTTGACCCATGGAAGTTCTCTTTTTCTACCTTGTGGCCCTGGTAGCCGTCCTGTCGGGCCTGATCGTTGTGACGGCCAAGAGTCCGGTGAACAGTGCTTTGGCTCTGGTCAACACTTTCTTTTGTCTGGCCGTGTTTTACGTCATGCTGCACGCGCCCTTCATGGCCGCCATTCAGGTCATGGTCTACGCCGGGGCCATCATGGTTCTGATCCTGTTCGTCATCATGCTGCTGAACATGGGGGTCGAACCGCACAAAAAGCCGACCCATGTCGCCTGGGGCGCCATCGGCGGCACCCTCGTTCTGCTGGTGAGCGTGCTGTTCCTGCAGCGGGGCTATACAGCCGGAACGATTGGCAAAATCAGCAAGGATGTCGTGCTGCGTGAAGGGCACACCGCCCTGATCGGCAAGTCGATGTTCATCGATTTTCTGCTGCCTTTTGAAATCGCTTCCATTCTGTTGCTGGTGGCAATCGTCGGTGCCGTCATTCTGGCGAAAAAAGAAGTCTGAGGCAAAGACAGGAGATAGAGATGATTACCGTCAATCACTACCTGGTGTTGAGCGCAATTCTGTTCGCCCTGGGGACCTTTGGAGTTCTCACCCGGCGTAATGCCATCGTCATTTTCATGTGCATCGAGCTGATGCTCAACGCGGTCAACCTGTCGTTCATCGCTCTGTCCAGCCATCTTGGCAACCTGGACGGCCAGATCTTCGTCTTTTTCGTCATGGCGGTCGCCGCGGCCGAAGCGGCCGTCGGTCTGGCGCTGATGATTACCTTCTTCCGCAACAAGGAGACCATCGAGGTCGATGATGTCAACCTGCTCCGCTGGTAAGCGGGTTGTCTGTCGTTTTCAGTGATCCGAGAGGAGATAGAGGTCAATGCAAGATTACAGTCTGATTTGGCTCATTCCCTTCTTCCCGCTCGTCGGCAGTGTGATCAATGGGCTGCTGGGCAAGAAGATCAAGAATGAGAAGGTGATCGGAACCATTGCGACCGGCGCCATCGCGCTGTCGTTTGTGGTCTCCTGCATGCTCTTCTTCCGCCTGCTGGGCGATAGCGAGAAGGTGCATGAAGTGATCATCGCCTCGTGGATGAGCGTCGGGAAGCTGCAGATTGACTGGGGCTTCCTGCTGGATCCGCTTTCGGCGCTGATGATCATGGTTGTGACCGGCGTCGGTTCCCTGATCCACCTCTACTCCAATGGCTACATGCATGGAGAGGAAGGGTTCTATCGCTACTTCAGCTATCTGAACCTCTTCTGCTTTTCGATGCTGATGCTGGTGCTGGGTAACAACGCCCTGGTCATGTTTGTCGGTTGGGAAGGGGTCGGCCTGTGCTCCTACCTGCTGATTGGCTATTACTTCGAAAAGAAAAGCGCCTCGGATGCGGCCAAAAAGGCCTTTGTGGTCAACCGTGTCGGTGACTTCGGCTTCCTGGTGGGTCTGTTCACCCTGTTTTGGTCTCTGGGTGAGCATGGCGTCTGGACGGTGCAGTTCACCAAGATTGCCGAGAATGCGCATCTGCTGCCCGTCGGCGGCACGGTCGTGACTATCGTCACCCTCTGCTTCTTCCTCGGTGCTACGGGTAAGTCGGCCCAGATTCCGCTCTACACCTGGTTGCCTGACGCCATGGAGGGTCCGACTCCGGTCTCGGCCCTGATTCATGCCGCGACTATGGTCACCGCCGGCGTCTACATGATTGGCCGTATGAACAGCCTGTTTGCCATGGCTCCGGATACCATGATGGTGGTCGCCATCGTCGGTGCCGCCACGGCCATTTTTGCCGCCTCCATCGGCCTGGCGCAGAATGACATCAAGCGTGTGCTGGCCTACTCCACTGTTTCCCAGCTTGGTTACATGTTTCTGGCCATGGGTGTGGGTGCGTTTTCGGCCGGTATCTTCCACCTGATGACCCACGCCTTTTTCAAGGCCTGCCTGTTCCTCGGTTCCGGTTCGGTCATCCACGCCATGCATCATGCCTATCATCATGCCCACCTGCATGATGACCCGCAGGACATGCGCAACATGGGCGGACTGCGCAAGAAGATGCCCATCACTTTTCTGACCTTCTTCGTCTCCACCCTGGCGATCGCCGGTATCCCGGGTCTGTCCGGCTTCTTCTCCAAGGACGAAATCCTCTGGTGGGCCTTCTCCTCCACCCGTGGCGGCTGGATCCTCTGGTTCATCGGCTGGGCCGCTGCCGGTATGACCGCTTTCTACATGTTCCGCCTGGTATTCATGACCTTCTTCGGCGAGCAGCGCACTGATGCGCGGGCCAAGGATCATGTGCATGAATCACCCTTCGTTATCACCTTGCCGCTGATGGTCCTGGGTCTGCTCGCCCTGATCGGTGGCTGGATTGGCATCCCCAAGGCGCTCGGCGGGGCGAACCACTTCGAACATTATCTGGCCCCGGTCTTTGAACATACTCAGGAGGCCTTTGGCATCCACAGTCAGCACGCTCTTCATGCCTACGAGTTCCCGCTGATGGGGGCATCGATCGGTGTGGCTCTGGTGGGCATTTTCATCGCCTGGCTGATGTATGTGAAAAACCCCGAAACTCCCAAGGCGCTGGCGGCGAGGTTCCGCTGGCTGCACAACGCCATTTTCAACAAATGGTTTGTTGATGAGCTGTATGACGGCCTGTTTGTCAACGCGACCAAGCGTCTGGGCCGCTACTGCTGGAAGGGATTTGACCTGCCGGTCATCGATGGCATTGTCAACGGCACCGGCTGGCTGGTGCAGGGCTTCAGCCGTGCACTGCGGTTCTGGCAGACTGGCCAGATTCACGGCTATGCCATGACCATGGTCATTGGCGCGGTGGTCATCGTCGCTGTCTATATCGTCTGATTCCCCGGAATACGGGTTTCATCGACAAAGCGCAACGCAAGGAGCGAGTTTCATGTCCGAGCATCTTCTGAGTCTGATGACCTTCTTCCCGCTTCTGGGAATGATCGTCGTCCTGCTGATCCCGCGTGAGAACGAGGGGCTGCTCAAGGGTCTGACCCTGGTCTTCACCCTGATCACCTTCTGCATCAGTCTGCCATTGGCCTTTGACCCGGTGTTCAAGACCTCGGGGGGCATGCATTACACCGAGTTTGCCAAATGGATCAGCATCGGCGATTACTTTCAGATGAATTACAACGTCGGCGTCGACGGCATCAGTCTCTGGCTGGTTCTGCTGACGACCTTTATCATGCCGATTGCCGTGCTGTCGACCTGGACCGCTGTCGAAAAGAATGTCAAGGGATTCATGGCCCTGATGCTCCTGCTCGAGACAGCGATGCTCGGCGCCTTTATCGCCCTCGACCTGTTCCTGTTCTATGTCTTCTGGGAACTGATGCTGATTCCGATGTATTTCCTCATCGGGATCTGGGGCGGGGCCAAGAGAATCTATTCGGCTCTCAAGTTCTTCATTTACACCGCGGTCGGCTCCCTGCTGATGCTGGTGGCGATCATCTTTGTCTACTATTTCGCCCTGAAGAGCGGGGTGCCCTTTGACCAGGGCTTCAGTATCACCCATTTCTATCAGGTGAATATCCCGGCCGAATATCAGCTTTGGCTCTTTTTGGCCTTTGCCTTCAGCTTCGCCATCAAGGTGCCGATGTTCCCGGTGCATACCTGGCTGCCTGACGCCCATACCGATGCCCCGACCGCCGGCTCGGTCATCCTGGCGGCGATCCTGCTGAAAATGGGGACCTACGGCTATGTGCGTTTCGCTATGCCGCTCTTTCCCGAAGCGCTGCAGCAGTGCCTGCCGGTGCTGGCGTTTCTCGCTGTTGTCGGCATCATCTACGGCGCCCTGGTCGCCATGGTGCAGGAGGATGTCAAACGTCTGGTTGCCTATTCCTCGGTCAGTCACCTCGGCTTTGTCATGCTCGGTGTCTTTGCCCTCAACCTGCAGGGCATGGCCGGCGGAATGCTGCAGATGATCAACCACGGTATTTCCACCGGGGCGCTCTTCCTTATCGTCGGGTTCATCTACGAGCGGCGTCATACCCGTCTGATTGCCGAATTCGGCGGCATCGCCAAACAGATGCCGGTCTTTGCCACCATCTTCATGATCATCACCTTCTCGTCCATTGGCCTGCCGGGGACCAACGGGTTCGTTGGTGAGTTCATGATCATGATCGGGGCCTTTGAAAGCAACCTGCGCTGGTTCACCGTGTTCGCGGCCACGGGGGTTATCTTTGCCGCCGTTTACATGCTGTGGATGTTCCAGCGGGTCATGTTCGGCGAGCTGAAAAATCCGGCCAACAAGAACCTGAAAGACCTCAATCTTCGCGAGGTGGTTCTGATGCTGCCGCTGCTGCTCTTCGTTTTCTGGATTGGCGTTTATCCGAACACCTTCCTTGAGAAGATGAACCCGGCGCTGGAGCAGCTCATCGGGCAGATCAAGGGTAAACAGCAGGTTGCAGTGGTTGAGGTTGTCCAGCCGGCACAGCCTGAAGTCGACTAAAAACGGCGGAGGCCGTTAGACAAGCTTCCCAAGGAGCATTTCGATGGAAAACTTGGTGCAAATGGCTCTGCAGAACGTCAACCTGGCGGCAATCATGCCCTCGCTGGTGCTGAGCTGCTTTGGCATGTTTCTGCTGTTGATCAACGTTTTCATGCCGCGCGGCAAAACCAGGGCGGCTTCGCTGATCAGCCTGCTCGGCCTCGCCGTGACCTTTGTCGTCACCCTCAAGGCCTGGAACCACCCGGAACTCGGGTTCGCGGGTCATGTGGCGCTCGACAATTTCGCCACATTCTTCAATGTCATTTTTCTGATTGCAGCCTTTTTGACGGTGCTGATGTCGGACGACTATCTGCACCGTGAAGGGTATCCCATCGGGGAGTTCTATCCGCTGGTTCTGTTCACCACCGCGGGTGGCATGTGGATGGCTTCGGGGACGGACCTGATGACCATTTTTCTTGGCCTGGAGGTTCTGTCCATCTCCCTTTATATCCTCGCCGGTATGTTCCGCGGGCAGCTGCGGTCCAATGAAGCCGGTCTGAAATATTTCCTGCTCGGGGCCTTCTCGACCGGTTTCCTGCTGTACGGCATCGCTCTGCTGTATGGGGTGGCCGGAACCACCAACATTGCCGATATCGGGTTCTACCTGTCTGCGCATGGCAAGATGCTGCAGAACCCGATGACCATCGCCGGCATGCTGCTGCTGGCGGTCGGCTTCCTGTTCAAGATTGCTGTTGTCCCGTTCCATATGTGGACTCCGGATGTCTATCAGGGGGCTCCCACACCGGTCACCGCCTTCATGAGTGCCGGTCCCAAGGCGGCGGCCTTTGCGGCGCTGGTGCGGATTCTGATTCTCGGTCTGGGCGGGCTGCAGGCTGACTGGTCCAACCTGCTTTGGATGCTGGCGGTGCTCACCATGTTTGTCGGCAATGTCACCGCCATCTACCAGCGTGACCTCAAGCGCATGCTGGCGTACTCCTCCATCGCCCATGCCGGATACGCCCTGGTGGGCCTGGTGGCCGCCAATGCCGTCGGCATCTCGGGCATTCTTTACTACATGCTCGCTTACACCTTCATGAACATCGGCGCCTTCGCCGTGCTGGTGCTTGCCGGCAAACAGGGTGAAGACAACCTGACCCTGGAAGGGTTCAGCGGGTTCGGCTACAAGCACCCCTTCCTTGGCGTGGCCATGTCCATCTTCCTCTTCTCCCTGATGGGCATTCCGCCCACAGCGGGCTTTGCCGGCAAGTTTTACATTTTTGCCGGAGCCATCAATGCGGGCTATATCTGGCTGGCCATTCTGGGTGTGCTCAATTCCGCCATTTCCCTCTACTACTATCTCCGGGTCATGGTGTACATGTACTTCCGTGAGCCTCAGGAGGATTACGGCTGGGTGCGGATGAATCCGGCGACTGTTGTCTCCATTCTTCTGGCCATTGCCGGAGTTCTCTATCTCGGCATTATTCCCGGCAAGATTATGGAAATGGCCAAAATGGCGCTTTTCTAGGCCGAAGAGAGTCCGGAACAAAAAGGCCCTCTGCTGTTGCGGAGGGCCTTTTTTGCAGGTTGTGTGAAAGCAGGCTCAATGAAGGGTTGTCCCCCGGGTCTCTTCATTGAAGATGTACATAATGCTTTCCGGGGTATAACTCATCTGTACCGTTTCCTGCCCTTTGCCAGCCCGTTTGTCCCAGATGATGAAATCTCCCTTGGTCCGGTGTTCGAGACGAACCCGGTCGCCGGCGAAGTGTTTGAGCTGGGCCCACATGGCATCCGTGTCAAGCAGCTCAAAGCCGGCAAATTCCTCATTTCCCTGCAACCTGTGGAGAAAATCGCTGAGAAGTTCATAATCGACGAAATCATTTTCCTTGCGCCACCAGCGGATAAACCGGTCCTCGGGTGTGCGCGTGGCTGAAATCCTTTCAAAAACGTCCTGTCCTTTCATGGCGCACCTCGCTTTGATGACTGTCTAAGTCAATTATAGTCCAGCCGCATGGAAAGGCAAAAAGGGGCGAGGACCGCTTGCGAAGGATATTGGCGCAGTAGGAATACTGATTTTTGCAGTCCACCCCTTGTACGGGCGAAAGGGCCGGGTGTACAGTACAGGCGCCCGACCGGGCATGGAGAGGACCCAATGGAACGTGTATCGTTGGCGGGGAAGGTGGCGGCCCTGCTCGACATGATCAAGTTTTCCCATACCGTGTTTGCCTTCCCCTTCGCCCTGATGGGGGTGGTGCTGGCATCCTTGACCAGTGGTGAGGGCCCGACCGTGGCGCAGGTCTTCTGGATATGCGTTGCCATGGTGGGAGCACGCAGCGGTGCCATGGGGCTGAACCGCATCATTGACGCGCGCATCGACGCGGCGAATCCCAGAACCGCGGACCGGCCGATACCGGCCGGGCGGGTGTCCATGCTCGAGGCCTGGGTATTTGTCCTGGTTGCTTTCGCCCTGATGCTGCTGGCAGCCTGGATGCTCAACCCCCTCTGTTTCAAACTGGCACCCATCGCGCTGTTCTTCCTGTTCCTCTATTCCTGGTGCAAGCGCTTTACCGCCCTTGCGCATATCGTCCTGGGTGTCTGTCTGGCGGCTGCGCCGATCGGCGCCTGGATCGCCCTGCGTGGGGATGTCGGATGGCAGGTGGTCGCCCTGGGGCTGGCGGTGCTGCTCTGGGTGGCCGGATTCGATATCTTTTATGCCCTGCAGGACCTCGATTTTGATCGGCAGGCGGGCCTGCATTCCATTCCGGTCAAGCTGGGGCCGGAAAGGGCGATCCAGCTGGTACGTTGGCTGCACCTTGGCATGGTTATCCTGCTTCTGACACTGCTGTCAGTGCCTGGTCTTGGCCTGATTTATTTCGTCGGGGTTCTCATTGTGGCCGGGCTGCTGGTGTACGAGCACCTGCTGGTTCGGCCCGATGACCTGTCGCGGCTGGATGCGGCCTTTTTCAACATGAACGGCTACATCAGTGTGACCATATTCCTGTTCACCCTGACGGATGCCCTGGTCTAGCCTATGATGGATGTCGTTGTCGCCATAACCGGAGCATCCGGCGCCGCCTACGGCCTGCGGCTGCTCCAGCAGCTGGATGCCGCGGACCAGACCGTGGCGGTACTTGTGACCGCCGCCGGTCGCAAGGTGCTGGGCCTGGAAACCACGGTCATGTTGCCCGAAGATGCCTTGGGTACAGGGGAGACGCTGGCGAAGGCCCTCAAGCTGAAAAAGGCGCCACCGGTTTTTGCCCTTGATGACTTCATGGCGCCGGTGGCCAGCGGCACCGCCGCACCGACAGCCATGGTGATCTGCCCCTGCTCCATGGGTACCCTGGGCCGTATTGCCGCCGGACTGTCGGAAAACCTGCTGGAGCGCTGTGCCGACGTGGTGCTCAAGGAGGGCAGGAAGCTGGTGCTGGTGCCGCGTGAAACGCCGCTGAACGCCATCCACCTGGAAAACATGCTGCGCCTGAACCGGGCCGGAGCCGTGATTCTGCCGGCCACGCCCGGTTTCTACCGGAAGCCAAAGACGGTGGATGATCTGGTCGATTTTGTCGTCGGCAAGGTGCTTGACCAATTGGGGGTGGAGCACAACCTGTTTCAGCGCTGGGGCGAGGACCAGGACAAAGGTTAATTCAGGTTGGACCAGACGAGGGTCAGACAGGCAAAATGAGCAAACTATTTTCCTCTGTTCAAAATAAAATCGAAACCGGCCGGCGGATCAGCGAGGAGGAGGCACTTGCCCTTTTTGAGTCCCCCGACCTGCTGGCTATCGGCGCGTTGGCGGCCGAGGCCAACCGGCGCAAGAACGGTGACAGGGTGTACTTCAATGTCAACCGCCATATCAATTACACCAACCTGTGCGTCAACCGCTGCACCTTCTGCGCGTTTTCCAGGGAAAAGGGCGAGGCAGGTGAATACACCCTGGCTCTGGACCAGGTTGCCGAAAAGGCCCGCGAGGCAGCCCGCGCCGGGGCGACGGAGATCCACATTGTCGGCGGCCTGCATCCCGATTTGCCTTTCGAATTCTACCTCGACATGCTTCGAACCATCCATTCCGTGGATACCGGATTGCACATCAAGGCCTTTACCGCGGTGGAGATCGATTATTTCAGCCGCCTGTCCGGCCTGTCGGTGGAAAAGGTGCTGGAGCAGTTGCGGGCGGCGGGACTGGGCTCAATGCCTGGCGGCGGGGCGGAAATTCTGGTCGAGGATGTCCGGCAAAAAATCTGCCCGGAAAAGATCAGCGGCGCCCGCTGGCTGGACGTGACCGAAACGGCGCATCAAAGGGGCCTGAAATCCAATGCCACCATGCTCTTCGGCCACCTGGAAAGCTATGCCGACCGGGTTGAGCATATGCGCCTTTTACGGGCGTTGCAGGATCGCACCGGCGGTTTCCAGGCCTTTATCCCGCTGGCGTTCCAGCCGGACAACACCCGTGTTCCGGGGGCCAAAGGGGTCGGTGGCGTCGACGCATTGAAGACCCTGGCCGTGGCGAGGATTTATTTGGACAACTTCCGTCACATCAAGGCCTATTGGGTCATGCTGGGGCTGAAAATTGCCCAGACGGCCCTCTGTTTCGGGGTCAACGATCTCGACGGCACCGTGGTCGAGGAAAAGATCGGGCATGATGCCGGCGCCGATTCGCCCCAGGCGATGACCCGGGAGCAGCTGTGCCGGCTGATTCGGGAAGCGGGCCGCGTGCCGGTGGAGCGGGATACGTTGTATAACGAGCTGAGAACAAGTTAATTGCCGCCAAGACGCCAGGACGCCAAGATAGGTTGCGGGGCAGTCCATGCGTTTGACTATGGGGCCCTGTGGTCCATGAGATAGAGTACGGGTGCATTGGCCTGAGTGAAGCAAAGTTGCCAGACTGAGCATGGCGCCATGGCGATTTGGCGGCAGGTGGAACTATGCTGGAAACGATCAAAAATAAACTGAGCACAGAGCAGCCTATCAACCGGGACGAGGCCCTCTGGCTGCTGACCGAAGCCGATCTGCTTCAGGTCG
>CAZCUR010000016.1:0-9198 GCA_964501815.1 uncultured Geothermobacter sp. | reverse complement strand
ATCAACCGGGACGAGGCCCTCTGGCTGCTGACCGAAGCCGATCTGCTTCAGGTCGGGCGGCTGGCGGACCAGGTGCGGCGGCAAAAGCACCCGCACGGGCGGGTGACCTTTGTGGTCGACCGCAATGTCAACTACAGCAACGTCTGCGTTTCCCAGTGCCGTTTCTGTGCCTTCTACTGCACGCCGGAGTCTCCGAACGCCTACCTGCTCGATCATGACACCATCCTGGCCAAAGTGGCCGAACTGGTCGATCACGGCGGCACCCAGCTGCTGATGCAGGGTGGTCTGCATCCGGATCTGCGTATCGAGTGGTTCGAGGAGCTGTTTGCCAAAATCCGTAGCCAGTTCCCCCAGGTGCAGATCCATTCCCTGTCGGCGGCGGAAATCGTTCACCTGGCCCGACTGTCGGAATTGACGGTGGAGCAATGCCTGCGCCGCCTGCAGGCGGCGGGGCTCAAGTCGTTGCCGGGAGCCGGCGCCGAAGTTCTGGTCGATGAGGTGCGCCAGAAGATATCCCCCAACAAGATCGGCTGGCGGCAGTGGGGTGAGGTGATGGAGACGGCCCACCGGCTCGGGATGCGCTCGACCGCCACCATGATGTTCGGCAGCGCCGAGGGACCGGAGGACATCGTCGAACATCTGTTTCGGATCAGGGATATCCAGTCACGCACCGGCGGGTTTACCGCCTTCATCCCTTGGACCTTCCAGCCGGACAATACCGAACTGGGAGGAGAGAAGGTTGGCGGCGTCCCCTACCTGAAGGTGCTGGCCTTGTCACGCGTGGTTCTCGATAATATCGACAATATCCAGGCCAGCTGGGTGACCCAGGGGGCGCGCATGGCCCAGGTGGCCCTCTTCTTCGGCGCCAACGACCTGGGCGGAACCATGCTGGAGGAGAATGTCGTCGCCGCTGCAGGGGTTACCTTCCGCATGAGCCGGGAGGAGATCATCGAACTGGCGCGCGATGCCGGATTCGTCCCGGCCCGACGTACGACGGAATACGAGATTCTGGAAGAGTATTGAAGGAGAGATATCACCACAGAGGCACAGAGTTCACAGAGAGACGGAAGGCTCAGGTTCCTTAGGGGCAAAAGCTTGTTGCCAAGGGAATGGATGGTTTGTCTGAGCCAGTTTGAAGGGGTTCTCTCTGTGTCCTCTGAGCCTCGAGCGAGCAGGGCGAGCGGGTGGTGACTCATTCTGGGGTGCCTTTATGACTTACCTGCGCAAAAACATTGCCGAGATGGCCGGTTACGTGCCGGGATTCCAGCCGCAGGAGGAGGGCTGGATCAAGCTGAACACCAACGAGAATCCCTATCCGCCCTCGCCGAAGGTGGTGGAGGCGATACGCGCGGAACTGGGCAGCGACGGTGCCGGTTTGCGCATCTATCCGGATGCGGCCAGCCGGCGTATGCGCCAGGTCGCGGCCGGCCTTTACGGCGTGCCGGTGGAGTGGGTGATCAGCGCTAACGGCTCTGACGAACTGCTCAACAACCTGATCCGCGCCTGCGTCGGGGAAGGCGAGGAGGTCGGCTATGTCCATCCTTCCTATTCCTACTACGGCACCCTGGCGGCGATCCAGGGAGCGCGGGTGCGTACCTTCGGTCTGGACGCCGATTTCCGCATCGCCGGTTTCCCCGAGCGTTATGAAGGGCGGCTCTTCTTTCTCACCAGCCCCAATGCGCCCCTCGGCTTCGCCTTTCCGCTGAGCTACATTGCAGAACTGGCCGGACGCTGCGACGGCCTGCTGGTGGTCGACGAGGCCTATGTCGATTTTGCCGAGACTTCGGCCCTGGAGCTGGTGCAGTCCTGCGACAATGTCGTGGTCACCCGCACCCTGTCGAAGAGTTATGCCCTGGCCGGCATGCGTCTGGGGGTGGCGGTAGCCCGTCCGGAGATCGTTGCCGCCCTCGACAAGATCCGCGACCATTATCACCTCGACCGCCTGGCGCTGGCGGCCGGCGAGGCGGCCCTGCTCGATCAGGACTGGCTGCGTGCGACCGTGGCCCGCATTCGCGCGACTCGGGAGCGGTTCAGCCAGGGGCTGCTGGACCTCAGTTGGCAGGTGGTTCCTTCACACACCAATTTCGTCTTCGCCTCCCCGCCTGATCGCGACGGCAGGCGGGTCTATGACGCCCTGTTCGCGCGCAAAATCCTGGTGCGCTACTTCGCAGATCCCGCCCTGGCGCACGGCCTGCGCATCTCCATCGGCACCGACGCGGAGATGGATGCAGTGCTGGCGGCGCTCAGGGAGATCGGCTGATTAAAGTCCGCCACGAAGGTGCGAAGGACGCGAAGTAAATGGCTGCATCATGCTCTCGCGCAGAGTCACGGAAACGCAGAGTTTCACACCTGAACGGCAGGGCCTTGGGCAGCAATTCAAAAGGCCATCTTTTTGTCAGGACATTTTGCGTTCGTCGTCGCCCTGGCGGCCCCGCGTAAAATCGATAGTTTTAGTGTTTCTTCGTGCCCTTCGTGACTTCGTGGTTGCCTTATAAAAAGCAATGTCTGAAACCCTCCCCTGCAATCCTGCCGATGTCGCTGCGCGTCTGCTCGCCTGGTATGCCGAGTCCGGGCGTGATCTCCCCTGGCGCGGCACGCGTGACCCCTACCGGGTCTGGCTGAGCGAGATCATGCTGCAGCAGACCACGGTCGCGGCGGTCATCCCCTATTATGAGCGGTTTCTGGAGGCGTTCCCCGATATCGAGGCTCTGGCGGCGGCGCCGGTGGAGGCGGTGATCGAGCAGTGGGCCGGGCTCGGCTACTACCGGCGTGCGCACAACCTGCACGCCGCCGCAAAACAGGTGGTCGAGGATTACGGCGGCCGGTTTCCGGACACTCTGGAGGCGATTCTGGCGCTGCCGGGTATCGGGCGGTCCACGGCGGGGGCCATCCTCTCCATCGCCTTCGACCGCCCCGCGCCGGTCCTTGACGGCAATGTCCGAAGGGTGCTCTGCCGTCTGTTCGCCCTCAGGGAGCCGCCGCGCAGTCGTTCGGCGGAAAAAAAGCTGTGGCGCTGGGCCGAAAGGCTCACCCCGCCGGACCGCCCGCACGATTACGCCCAGGCGATTATGGATCTGGGCGCGACCGTCTGTCTGCCGGGCCAACCCTTGTGTGACGCATGCCCTCTGGCCGGGATATGCCGGGGATACGCCCTCGACCTTGTGCATCTTTTGCCGGTACGCCAGCAGACCCGCAAGGTGCCGACCGTCCGACGCGTGGTGCTGGCGGTGCAAAAGGGAGGACGATTGCTGGTGCGGCGTCGGCCGCTCGATGGCATGCTGGCCGGGCTCTGGGAGCTGCCCGAGGCGGAGCTGGTGGATGAGGAACCCACCGACCAGGCGGCCAGGCGCCTGGCCCGGAGCTTTGGCGCGCACAATCCGCAAAGGGTGGGGCAGGTGCGGCATGCCTATTCCCATTTTCGGCTGGAGCTGGAGCTTTGGCGTGCGACGACAGAAGAGGCTTCGGGGGGCGGCGAGGGCGCGTACCGCTGGGTGCCCCTAGAGGCCCTCGACGAGACACCACTGCATGGCGCTCACAAAAAGGCCTTCAAGCTGCTGGACTCCGCTGGCTGAATCTGGCACCATGACGCCCCTATGAACCGAACCCCGATCATTACGACATCTTCTGCGCTGAAGGAATTTGCCGAGTTTCTGCTGGATCAGGCTGTGGTGGCTGTCGACCTTGAAGCCGACAGCATGCACCATTACACCGAGCAGGTCTGTCTGCTGCAGGTGACCGCCGCCGGTCAGACGCGCTTGATCGACCCCCTGGCACTGGACAGCCTTGAACCTTTGCGTCCGGTGCTGGCTGAGCGCAAAATCCGCAAGCTGTTCCATGCCGCCGATTACGATCTGCGCTGCCTGCGCCGTGATTTTGGCCTGGAGGTCGCCGGGCTGTTCGACAGCATGGTTGCGGCCCAGTTTTGCGGCGAGGAACGTATCGGCCTGGCGGACCTGCTGGCCAGGTATTTCGACATCCAGCTTGACAAGAAATATCAGCGCGCCGACTGGACCACGCGCCCCTTGCCGGCGGAGATGGTGGCCTATGCCGCCTGCGACACCTGTTATCTGGAGAATCTGGCCGGTTTGCTCGAACAAAAGCTGAAGGAGTTGGGCCGGCTGGACTGGTTGGCAGAGGAGTGTCTGCTGCTGGAGCAGGTTGCCTTCGATGCCAATGAGGGCCCGATGTGTCTGCGTATCAAGGGGGCGGGCAAGCTCAATGGCCGTCAGCTGGCCGTGCTGGAAGAGCTGCTGCAGTGGCGTGACCGGACGGCCCGGCGCCGGGATGTGCCGCCGTTCAAGGTGGTCGGCAACCGTCCCTTGCTGGAGATTGCTACCATGGCGCCGCGCAGCCTGCGCGCCCTGGACGGCATGGACGGTCTGCCGCCGCGTCTTCTCGGCCGCATCGGCCGGGACCTGCTGGCCTGTGTGGAGAAAGGCCTGTCGTGGCCGGAGTCCGAGCTGCCCGTCTGGCCGCGCGGGCCGCGCCGGCAGCGAGATCCGGAGGTCGATACCCGCCTCGATGCCCTGAAACAGTGGCGGCGCAAGACCGCTAAGCGGCTTGGGCTTGACCCCGGCGTCATGATCAACAACGGCCTGCTGGAAGCCATGGCGCGCCTGTGGCCTTTCCGGGAAGCCGATCTGCCCCGAATCGAGGGGCTGCGCAACTGGCAGCGGCGGGAATTCGGCCAGGAGATCATGCAGGTTCTGGCGGGCTGTTCCGCCTGATTGTCCCTGTTATTTCCCTGTCTGCGGTCGCGGATCGAGCAGTTCGTTCAGTTTGTCCTCCGGCAGCACCTGCTGCTCCAGGCAGAGCTCGCGGATGGTCTTGCCTTCGGCGTGGGCTCTTTTGGCCAGGTCCGCGGCCCGGTCGTAGCCGATTTCCGGCGCCAGGGCCGTGACCATGGCCAGGCTGCGTTCCACCAGCTCTTCACACCGTTCCTTGTTCGCCTCCAGACCCCGCACACAGCGCTCGTCGAACAGAGAGACGCCATGGGCCAGCAGCCGGATCGCCTCCAGCAGGTTCCAGGCGATCAGGGGCTGCATGACGTTCAGTTCAAAGTTGCCCGACAGCCCGCCGAGGGATATGGCGGCATCGAAACCGATGACCTGGGCGCAAACCTGCAGCAGGCTTTCCGCCATGACCGGGTTGACCTTGCCCGGCATAATCGATGACCCGGGCTGGACGGCCGGCAGCATCAGTTCGCCGTATCCGCCGCGCGGACCGCTGGCGAGAAAGCGGATGTCGTTGGCGATTTTGAACAGGGCTACGGCTGCGGCCTTCAAAGCGCCGCTGACGGCCACAGCGCCGTCCCGGGCGGCCTGGGCGGCGAAGTGATTGTCCGCCTCGCGCAGGTTGATTCCGGTTGCCCGGGCCAGACGGGCGATGACCCTGCGGGCGAACTCGGGATGGGCGTTCAGGCCTGTACCGACCGCAGTGCCGCCCAAGGGCAGTTCGAGCAGTTCTTCGCGTGCCCGCACCAGGCGTTCCCGCGCCTGTTCCACCTGGGCCCGGTAGCCGGAAAAGACCTGCCCCAGGCGAATGGGGACGGCGTCCTGAAGATGGGTGCGGCCGAGCTTGACAATGCTGTCAAATCGCTCCTCTTTCTCCTTGAGAGAAACGGTGAACCGGTCAAGGACCGGCAGCAGCAGGGCGTCGATCTGGGTCAGGGCGGCCAGGTGAATGGCGGTTGGAAAGACATCGTTGCTCGACTGCCCCAGGTTGACGTGGTCGTTGGGATGCACCCGCAGGCCGGATTGGCCCTGAAGGCGGGCATTGGCCAGGTGAGCGATCACCTCATTGGCGTTCATGTTGCTGCTGGTGCCTGAGCCGGTCTGAAAAATATCGACCGGAAACTGCTCGTCATACTTGCCTTCGGCGACGTCCTGCGCCGCCGCGGCGATCGCTTCGGCCAGCGGTGTGGGCAGCAGCCCCAGCTCGGCATTGACACGGGCCGCTTCGGCCTTGATACGCCCAAGGGCTTCGATCATCGGTCGGGGCAGCCGCCAGCCAGAGACGGGAAAGTTTTGCACCGCCCGGGCCGTCTGGGCTCCATAGAGGGCATCCGCAGGGACCTGCATCGGTCCCAGAGAATCGGTTTCGGTTCGTAATTTGGTCATGGTCACACTCCTTCACCACAGCTTAGCAGCGGTGCTCAGGGAGTCAAACCGGCTGGTTTTACTCTGGCTAAAATTTCACTGGGAGCTGACTGCGCCATCGGCTAGAATGGGCCGGTGAATTCCCTCGCCTTCAGTCTGATCCTGCTCTCGGCGCTGATGCACGCCCTCTGGAACCTGCTGGTCAAGCAGAGCGTCGACAAGACCGCCTATATCTGGTGGATGTTCTTCCTGTCGGGCACCCTGTTCACCTTGATTGTTGTGCTGGTGCCCGAACCGTTTCCGCGTCTGAATCTGCACCTGCTGCTTCTGGCCGTCTCAGGAGCGGTCTGTTTTGTCCTGTATCATCTTCTGACCGGGCGGGCCTACCGGCAAGGGGATCTGTCCCTGACCTATCCCCTGGCCCAGACCGCCATGCTCTATGTGCCGATTTGGGGCGTGCTGCTGTTCGGGGAGCGACTGTCCCCGCTTGGCATCGCCGGGATTCTGCTCATTGTCGCCGGCGCCTACACGGTGCAGCTGCGTCGTCTGAGCCTGGACGAGGTGTTGCGCCCCTTTCACAATCTCGGCAGCCGTTCGGTACAGGCCGCCCTGGCCGCCGGTCTGGTTTATTCGTTCGGGGCCGTGATCGACAAGCAGGGGGTCAGCCGTTACGACCCGCTCCATTTCACCTACCTGTTGGTGGCCTGTATGTTTCTGCTGATGTCGGCCAACCTGATGCGACCTGTCAACCGGGGGCGTATCAGGGCCGAGTGGTGTCGCCATCCGCGCCTGGTGCTCTGCTCCGGTCCGGTGATGCTCGCTTCTTTCCTCTCCTTTCGTTACGGCCTGAAGCTGGCGCCGATGAGCTACGCGGTGCCGGTGCGCCAGGCCAGTCTGCTGATCGGTGTCTTTATCGGGGTTGTCTTTCTGGGCGAGCGTGCCGGACGTATCCGCTTTGCCGCCACCCTGTTGATCCTGGCCGGGGTCTTTCTGGTCCGCTTCGGCTGATTCAGGTATAAAGAAAGCCGAAAGCCGCGGAGGTATCCATCATGAAACAACTGGCCAATTTTCTGTTCGAAGCCGGCATGCTCAAGCGCACGCCGCGTACCGGGTTTCAGTTCCTCGGTTCCGGCGCCGAGAGTGTCGCCGAGCACTCCTTTCGCACCGCGATGATCGGCTATGTCCTTGCCCATCTCGACGGTACGGTTGATGCCGGCCGGGTGGTGCAGATGTGTCTGTTTCACGATCTGCCCGAGGCGCGCACCGGGGACCAGAACTACGTACACAAAAAATATGTCAGAACCGACGAGAAAAAGGCGGTCGATGATCTGGCCGCCACGCTGCCGTTCGGGGATGATTACCGCAGACTCTGGCAGGAGTTCGACCAGGGGCAGAGCCCTGAAGCCCGTCTGGCCAACGACGCCGACCAGCTGGAGATGATCCTGGCGCTGAAGGAATACCGGGATCTGGGCAACCGCTACGCCGAGGAGTGGTATCCGTCCTGCCGGGACCGTCTGCGGACCGAAACAGCCCGGCGTCTGGCTGAAGTCATCTGGCAGACCGATTCGAGTCGCTGGTGGTTTGACGAGGATCACGACTGGTGGGTCAACGGGGGCCGCTGAGGCCTTGCTTGACCTGGACCGGCAGAGGTGCTAGAAAAACGCCTTCTGACTTTTTCCGGCGGGAGTGAGCCATGCTCGACATCCGTTATCTGCGTGACAATCTTGAAGAAGCGGCCCGTGCTCTGGCAACCCGGGGCGATGAGGTCGACCTGTCCCTCGTGACGACCCTCGATGGCCGCAGGCGTGAGCTGCTGGCCGAGGTTGAGGGGCTCAAGGCGGAACGCAACCGCGTCTCGGCCCTGATCGGCCGCACGAAGGACAAGAGCCAGGTCCAGGGCGAGATTGCCCGGATGAAAGAGGTCTCGGCCCGCATCAAGGAGCTGGACGAGCAGGTGCGTCAGGTGGATGACGAGCTGCGTGCCTTTCTGCTGACCCTGCCCAATATCCCCCATCCGCAGACTCCGGTAGGCGCTTCCGAAGATGACAACGTCGAGGTCCGGCGTTGGGGGACTCCGCGCCAGTTCGACTTTGATATTGCCGATCACGTCGATATCGGCGAGCGTCTCGGTATCCTTGACCTTGAGCGTGCCGGAAAGCTATCCGGAGCCCGATTCGCCCTGCTGAAAGGGGCGGGTGCGCGCCTTGAGCGGGCGCTGATCAACTTCATGCTTGACCTGCATACCGGCGAGCACAATTATATTGAAACCCTGCCACCCTTTATGGTAAACAGGGCGACTATGACGGGGACAGGACAGCTCCCCAAGTTTGAAGACGATCTTTTTCATACCGAGGGCGTTGATCTCTTTCTGATCCCGACCGCCGAGGTGCCGGTGACCAACATTCACCGGGACGAAATCCTCGATGGAGACGATCTGCCCCTGTGCTTCACCGCCTACACTCCCTGCTTCCGCAAGGAGGCCGGTTCCCACGGGCGGGACACGCGGGGGCTGATTCGTCAGCATCAGTTCAACAAGGTTGAGCTGGTCAAGCTGGTGCGGCCGGAAGAGAGTGATGCCGAGCTGGAAAAACTGCTGGCCGATGCCGAACGGGTGCTGCAGCTGCTTAAGTTGCCCTACCGGGTTGTCGATCTGTGCACCGGTGATATCGGCTTTTCCGCCGCCCGCACCTTCGACATCGAGGTCTGGCTGCCGGCGCAGAATTGCTACCGGGAGATTTCCAGCTGCTCCACCTTTACGGATTTTCAGGCCCGGCGTGCCAATATCCGCTTCCGCAGGGAGAAGGGCGCCAAGCCCGAGTTTGTTCACACCCTGAACGGTTCCGGCCTGGCGGTGGGGCGCACCCTGGTGGCGATTTTGGAGAATTACCAGCAGGCCGATGGCTCGGTGGTCATCCCTGAAGTTCTGCGTCCCTACATGGGCGGCATGGAGCGGATCGGCGGCTGACGGAGACGGAACGACGGAGGAGTGGCCGAGTGGTTTAAGGCGGCGGTCTTGAAAACCGTTGAGCGAAAGCTCCGTGGGTTCGAATCCTACCTCCTCCGCCACTTACAATTTCAGAGGGACGGTTCGCGGTAGGAT
>CAZCUR010000015.1:7597-37998 GCA_964501815.1 uncultured Geothermobacter sp. | reverse complement strand
TGGGGGCGAGGAGTTTTTCGTCTAATCAAGGCGCCAGCCGATTGAACGCGGAGGCGTAGCCGGAGGCTACGTCGCACAAGCGAAGAGGGCCGTAACGCCGAGCTGGAACAAAAGAACCGCCCGAACCGGAAAAAGTGGGGGGCCTTCCTGGCCCCCCTATCACAGGGAGAGTCACGTACCGGCTACGTGGAGAGAGAGAATCCCCCTGGCGGTACCTCGTTGATCCCGGGCGGTATCAGTCCCGCCCGAGCATGCCTTCCTTCATATCCTCGTCGGCGGGTTCCTTGCCGAGGTAGATGAGCAGGACTCCGCGCGCCAGATCCCGGGATGTGACCGAGCCCAGGTCGCGACCGTTGTGCCGGGCACTGACCGTGCCGTCGGCCTCAATAATCAGATCGACCTGGTCTCCCTCGACGAAATCCCGGTCGAACAGGCGCAGAAAGGCTTTGGCCGGCTCGGTGTCAGACAGCTGCGGGCTGTTCTTGGCAAAACCCTCGGCAAAGGCCCCGACAATCTTTTCCCTGTCGACCTTGTGGTAGAGAAAATCCATGCGGATCAGTTTCGCGCCGGGCGCATCCAGCGCCTGCTCGGTGCTGGCCACCCGGCTGGCGGTATAGAGCGAGCCGACGTAAATCTTGAAAAAGAACTTCTTGCGGATGCCGTAGCCGTTCAGGTGCAGGGTCTGGCCCTTGACCGTCAGTTCGGGAGCCAGCTTGACCCCGGCCACTTCGACCGCGAAGGCAGTGCCGCCCAGCGACAGCAGCACGATCAGCAGCAAAA
The DNA here is from genome assembly GCA_964501815.1 of uncultured Geothermobacter sp. GTDB lineage: Bacteria > Desulfobacterota > Desulfuromonadia > Desulfuromonadales > Geothermobacteraceae > Geothermobacter. The sequence continues at coordinate 37,218 of CAZCUR010000015.1, read as the reverse complement.
CCAGTCTTTTCATTTCGTCCTCCCCTTCGGGTTTTTGCGACGGACATAAAGGGTTTTGTGGACACGCGCGATTGCAGTGCCGTCGCTGTCTTCGATCTGTATCTCGAACTCGGGCCGGCAGGGTGCGCCGTCGGCAGCCTCGGCCCGAATCTGTTCGGTGCGCTCCCTGGGCAACCGGATGGCGGCTCGTACCTCGCCGCGACCCGGTTTGAGAAATTCGATCCGGGCCGCCTGGTCCCAGACAAGGTAGTCGGGGCCGAGCTGCTGCATCAGCAACAGCATCAGGTGCGGATCGATCATGCTGTAGAGGCTGCCGCCGAAATGCACACCGACCGCATTGCGGTTGTACCAGTGCAGCTTCATGGCGACATCCAGCTCCTGCCAGTCGGCACTGATGCGCCGGATACGCACCCCCGCCCCCAGGTAGGGGGGATAGAGGTTGAGCAGCCAGCGGGCCAGCCAGGGACGAACGCGCATCAGGCCACCCTGGTCCGCACCTTGTCCCAGGGCTTGATCTGCCAGGTGACCTGCGCCACGGCGATCAGGTTGCCCTGCATGTCATGAACCTCGGTCGGGCGGGTCACCAGCACGCTCTCCTTTTTCGCCAGCGGCTTGAGAATCGCCTCTTTCAGCTCCTCGTCGCTGATGCGACTGGTGGCGACAATCGGCTCTTTGGCCTGGTAGCGGTAGTCGATCTCCAGTTTCGCCATGATCAGCCGATAGCGCGCCGGGTTGAGGCGCGACAGAAAAAGCAGCCCCGAAGAAAATTCCGCCACCGTGGCGATACAGCAGGCGTGAATACCACGCAGATGGTTGTGATTGCGCCGCCGGTAATCGGTACCGGTCTGGACCCAGTCATCCCCCAGGGCAATGATGCGTACCCCGTGCGGCCGGTTGAAGGGGATGACCCGGCCGAGCATCAGGTTGAGCAGTTTCAGCCGAAACGGCGAACGCCGGGCGCCTTCAAGCAGGCGCGGCAGTTGGGCCAGTCCTTTCATGCCACCTCACTTCCGGCGCGCCAGCCCTGATGGACCGCATCGAAGACCATGGCCGGCTTGCGGGCATCGCCAATCAGTTCGCAGGGAATACCGAGCTGTTCGCAGGTCTGCTGCAGCGCATTGTCGGCCATGGTGCCAACCGCCAGCACCACGGTATCGGCGGGCAGCAGTTCCGGTTCCAGATCCCCGGCAATCAGCACACCCTCTTCGGTGATCGCTTCGACCCTGGCGCCGGTGCGGGCGGCGATGCCGTAGCGCTCCAGGTCCTGCAGCATGGTCCAGCGGGTCGTTTTGCCAAAATTGCGCCCCAGCTTGTCGAGCATTTCGACAATGGTGATGGTGCGCAGACTGCTGGTCGCCAGCCGGTAGAGTTCTTCCGGCTCCTCGGCCCGATGCACCAACAGAAAGCGCAGGGTCTCCGCCGGCAGGGTCGCCTCTTCGGCCAGCATCAGCGCTGACTCGATACCGACGGCGCCGCCGCCGATGACCACAACCCGCCGGCCGGCTTCGGCTTTGCCCCTGAGCAGATCCCAGGCCTGCACCACATGCGGCAGGTCACTGCCGGGAATCGGCGGTTGCTGGGGTTTGCCGCCGGTGGCAAGGATGACCTTGTCGGGGCGCATCTCGGCGATAAAGTCGGTATCGACCCGGCAGCCGGTGCGCACCTCGATTCCGGCCGCGGCGACCTGGCGCGCCAGGTCGCGTGCCAGCACGGCGAACTCCTCCCGCCCGGGAGGGGTACCAGCCAGATCGAGCTGGCCGCCAAGACGCGGCCCCGCTTCCGCAAGGGTCACCCGGTGCCCTTTTCTCGCCGCGGCCAGGGCCGCGGTCATGCCGCCGGCGCCGCCGCCGACCACCAGCACCCGCCGGGGCGCTTCCGCCCCGGCGGCCTCCTCCAGTTCATGGCCGGCGCGCGGGTTGCACAGACATTCGACGTGCTGGAAGCGGAACAGGGCGTCAAAGCAGCCCTGGCCGCAGGCGACACAGTGGACGATTTCCCCATCCCGTCCACTGGCGGCCTTGTTGGGCAGTTCCGGATCGGCAATCAGCGCCCGGCCCATGGCGACGGCATCGCACCAGCCCTGGGAAATCAAACGCCGGGCCGTGGCCGGATCATTGATGCGGTGCCCGGCAACAACCGGAACCGAAACCCGCTCGCGCACACCGCGCGCCAGATAAGCGAAGGCGCCGCGCGGGACCTTGGTCACGATCTGCGGCATCTGCGCCTCATGCCAGCCGACATTGATACTCAGGGCTTCGGCTCCGGCCTCGACCAGGGCGGCGGCGAATTCCTGCAAGGTCTCCCGACCGATACCACCGGGCATGAAGTCGTTGCCGTTCATGCGCACCAGCAGCGGCAGGCCGCTGACTTTTTTGACCCGGCGCACCACTTCGACCCCGAAGCGCATGCGGTTTTCGCGGCTGCCCCCCCAGCGGTCCTGGCGCCGGTTGGTCAGCGGCGACAGAAAGGAACTGATGATATAACCGGTTCCGGCGAGCACTTCGACGGCATCGAAGCCGGCCTCGGCGGCGCGCCGTGCCGCCTGGGCGAAGGCTTCGATCAGCCCTTCGATCTCTTCTTCACTCAACTCGCGCGGGGTCTCGCCGGTCAGACGCGACGGCACCGGTGAGGGCGCCACCGGCTGCTTGCCGCCGGTCAGCATCGAATGATTGTAGCGCCCGGCGTGATTGATCTGCAGAAAGGCCCGGGCACCGTTGCTCTGAATCGCTTCGGCCAATCGCTTCAGACCCGGGATGAAGGCATCATCGTGGGCGCCGATATGGCCGGGATGGGCGGCCAGCTCATCGATGCTGGCATAACCGCAGCCGATCAGACCGGCGCCGCCTTTGGCACGCTCGGCGTAAAAGGCCACCAGGCGGTCGGTGACCTGGTAGTCGTCGGCCATATTCAGATGCATGGCCGGCATGAGGATGCGGTTTTTCAGCTCCAAAGAGCCAATGGTCCACGGTTGAAACAGAGGGTCAGTCATGATCAGTCCTTCAATGATTGAGGCCGCCAAGGCGCCAGGACGCCAGGAAAAACAGGCAAATCGTAACCTTTATCCTCCCGGCGCCATTGCAACCTGGCGGCAGAATCGTCAACCAGCCGCCTGTTCAAACACTTCCTCCAGCGGGGCGAACAGGCCGACCTGTTCCAGGGCCCTGCGCAGACGTTCGGGTTCGCGCAGAAAATCGCGCATGAACGCCAGCTCGGAGGCCTTCAGATAGAGGCGGAAGGGGTGCCCCGCCTGGTCACCGAAAAGGCCGATGGTCGCCTCGGCCAGAGAACCGGCACGCAACCGGCCTGCGACCCGGGCCGTGCGCTCCAGCAGTTTGCCGACGTAGAAGAGGAGAATCTCCTCGACCTTGTCCACCCTGTACCTGTGACCGGGCCAAATGGTCTTGCCGCTCAGTGCCGCCAGCTTCGGCAGCGACTGGCAATAGGCGCGGTAGTTGTTGAACCGCTCGCCGGTCAACAGATCGATGTCATAGAGCGGCGACTGAAAGATGCCCCTGAGCAGGACATCTCCGGTCACGGCCCAGTCGTCGCCGGCATAGACCAGGTCGGATTGGGAATGCCCCGGGCAGGCGATCACTTCGAAACCGAGCCGGGCCGGCAGATCGCTCTCCTCAATGACGACGGCATGCCGGGGGAATTCGGGAAAGACGCTGCCGTCCTGCATGATCTGCCGGTAACTCTCGATGTAGCTGTCGGAAAAGCCTTCCTGCCTGAGCAGGGCCGCAATGCCGGCAAGCCGCTCTTCGTGTCGCCGGATTTTCAGATCATCCCGAAAAGGAATATAGACCTGCGCGCCGTACTCCCGCTCCAGCCAGGCCGCCAGCCCGTAATGGTCGATATGGCAATGGGTGCAGACCACATGCAGCGGTCCGGTCCCCTCGTCCAGCCATCGCTTGAGACCTTCGCGGGCCGCCGGGGTCGGCGGGCCGGTATCAAACAACAGCCGCTCCCCTTCCCTTTCGGTGCTGTAGCAGTGCACCTCTCCAACCGGGTAGGGGGTATCGAACGTATGCTGGATGAGAGCCATCTTTACTGCAGAATCCAGAATTCAGGAGACAGAATCAGGGGGTCAGTTATCAGTTAACAGTCGTCGGTGGGCCGGTTTTCCGACCTCCCCCTAACCCCCTCCCTCCAGGGGAGGGGGTATTCTTCCATCAATTCAACCTGTTCGTAGTCCGTGAGGCCGTCGAGAAGGTTGCAGATGCAAGGCCTGCGTTGTCCCGAGGGGCAAGGCGCAGCACTCTACGTCGAGCCCCCCGGGTCAGGCGCAACGCCGCAGATGCATCCTTATCGGCGACCGGCCTGCGAAGGCATCCGGCATTAGAAGATATACTTCTCGTCTTCAATCGCAGCCGCGGCCAGGGCCCGCTTGGCCTGCAGCAGGCCGGCGGCATCATAGCGGGTGAAGCGGCGCACGCCGGAAAGCAGCATGGTCAGGGTATCCCCTTCTTCGACGTAGAAGGCGGCGCGCTTGGCAGCCGAGGCGGCGACTTCGGCGGCATTGAAGCAGAAGACCTTGACCGCAGCCTTCAGCAGCTCGCGCTTGCGCTCGGTTACCTCGGACATGATCTTCTCGGCACGCAGGACCGCACTTTCGATGGCAAAGATCTGGATCGCCAGGTCGGCAGCGGCCAGCAGGATCTCCTGCTCGTTGGCCAACTTGTCCATGAACTTCTGGACCCCGGCACCGGAGAGGATCAGGAACAGGGTCTTCAGGTTCTGGATCAGCTGCTTCTCGCGCGCAAACGGAACCGACTCGTCCAGCTCCTCGAAGCTCGGCGTCATCAGCGACTCGAAGGCCTTCATCGCTTCGGACTGCAACGGCAGTTCGCCCTTCATCGCCTTGCGCAGGATCATGCCCGGAATCAGCAGGCGGTTGATCTCGTTGGTCCCCTCAAAGATGCGGTTGATCCGCTCGTCACGGTAGAAGCGCTCAGCCGGGTATTCGGCGACATAGCCGTAACCACCGTGGATCTGCACCACCTCGTCAACGGTACGGGCCAGCACCTCGGAACAAAAGACCTTGGAGATGGCGCATTCGGGAGCGTACTCCTCGATCCCCTTCTGGTATTCGACGTAGTAGTTGTCGATATCCTTGGGAATGGTTGCCAGCTTGGCATCGAGCAGACCGGCGAGGCGATAGACCAGCGATTCGGAAGCGTAGATGTCGGCGGTCAGGTTGGCGATCTTTTCCTGGATGGCGCCGAAGGAGGCAATCGGCTGGCCGAACTGCTTGCGCTCATTGGCGTACTTGATCCCCTCGGTCAGGGCCATCTTGGCCGCTCCGGTGACGCCGGCACCAAGCTTGAAGCGGCCGACATTGAGAACGTTGAAGGCGATCTTGTGCCCCTTGCCGATCTCGCCGAGAACGTTTTCGACCGGAACCTTGCAGTTGTCGAGAATGATCTGGGTGGTCGAGGAACCCTTGATACCGAGCTTCTTCTCCTCGGCGCCGACCACCAGGCCCTCGAAGTCGCGCTCGACCAGAAACGCGGTGAAGTGCTGCTTGTCGATCTTGGCAAAGACGGTGTAGAGCTGGGCAAAACCGCCGTTGGTGATGAACTGCTTGGTACCGTTGAGGATGTAGTACTTGCCATCCTCGGACAGGGTGGCGGTCGCCTGGGCGCCGAGGGCGTCCGAACCGGAACCGGGCTCGGTCAGGCAGTAGGCGGCACACCACTCACCGGTGATGATCTTTTCCAGGTACTTCTGCTTCTGCTCCTCGGTGCCGTAGTAGATCAGCGGCAGGGTGCCGATGCCGGTGTGCGCGGCGAAGGCGACCGAAAAAGAACCGGAGGGAGCAATCTTCTCACCGACCAGCATGCTGGTCGCCTTGTCCAGATCGAGACCGCCGTATTCTTCCGGCGCATCCATCATCAGCAGGCCGAGTTCGCCCGCCTTCTTCATCCCTTCGACCACCAGGTCGAAGTTGCCGCCGTCGATCTCCTCGATGTGCGGCAGGATTTCGTTGGTGACAAACTGCTCCGTCGTTTCGCCGATCTGGCGCTGTTCATCGGTAAAATCTTCCGGAGTGAAGACCTCTTCGCAGGGGGTCTCCGCGATCAGGTATTCACCGCCCTTGAGTATTCTCCGATCCATTTTCATCCCCTTTTCTCCTGTTCACTTCGTTTTTTTATCATCTGGAAACTGTCACCACCCGCTCGCATTGCTCGCTCGAGGCACAGAGAACACAGAGAGCTCCTGTTTGCTTATTCTTTTTCTCTGTGTACTCCGTGCCTCTGTGGTGCATAAACCTTTACAATTTCTCGAAAATCCCCGCGCCGCCCATGCCGCCGCCGATGCACATGGAGACCATGCCGTATTTGCCGCCGCGGCGGCCGAGTTCGTTCAGCAGGGTAGCGGTCAGCTTGGCGCCGGTGCAGCCGAGCGGATGGCCGAGGGCGATGGCGCCGCCGTTGACATTGACCTTGTCGGGATCGAGACCCAGTTCGCGCACCACGGCCAGGGACTGGGCGGCAAAGGCCTCGTTCAGCTCGATCAGGTCGATATCATCCTGCTTGAGACCGGCCATCTTCAAGGCCGCCGGGATGGCCTCCACCGGACCGATGCCCATGATTTCCGGCGGCACGCCGGCGACGGCAAAAGCGACGAAGCGGGCGGCGGGATCCTTGCCCAGCTCCTTGAGAAACCGCTCGGAGACCACCAGCGCCGCAGCCGCACCGTCGGTCATCTGCGAGGAGTTGCCGGCGGTCACCGTCCCGGCCTGGCTGAATGCCGGTTTCAGTTTTGCAAGGCCTTCCATGGTCGTGTCGGGCCGCACCCCGTCATCGATGGCGACCAGCTCCTGCTGTTTCTGGACCTTGTTGCCGACCACAGAGACATGCTCGACTTCGACCGGAATAATCTCGTCGGCGAATTTGCCCGCTTCAATCGCCGCCGCGGCCTTCCGGTGGCTGGCCAGAGCGAAGGCGTCCTGGTCCTCGCGGCTGATGCCGTATTTTTCCGCCACCAGCTCGGCGGTGATGCCCATGCTGGCGTACGCTTCGGGCCAGGATGCAAGCAGGCCCGGGTTGGCGCTGTACTTGTTGCCGCCCATGGGAATCATGGTCATCGACTCGGCACCACCGGCGATAATGCAGTCGGCGAAGCCGGCCATGATACGTTCGGCCGCCATGGCAATGCTCTGCAGGCCCGAGGAACAGAAGCGGTTGATGGTCATGCCGGGGACCTTGTAAGGCAGGCCGGCCCGGCTGGCGGCCACCTTGGCCATGTTCATCCCCTGCTCCCCTTCGGGGAAGGCACAGCCCATGATGACGTCATCAATCTTTTCCGGGTCGACCCCGGTGCGCTCTACCAGCCCGCGGATCGCCTCCGCGGCGAGATCGTCCGGCCGCATGTCCTTGAACTTGCCCTTTTTCGCCCGGCAACCCGCGGTCCGGTATGCTGCCAGAATGTATGCCGTGTTCATGTTGTCCTCCGAAACAGGCGTCGTTTGCCTCGACGCTCGGTTGTTAAATTCAGTATCCAGGAGCCAGGAGTCAGAATTCAGAAGTTACTGTCTCCTGACTTCTGTCTTCTGTCTCCTGCCTAGTTCCGCAGCGGCTTGCCCTTTTTCAGCATGTGCTGGATGCGCTCGGCGGTCTTCTTCTGCATGCACAGCTTCAGGAAGGCCTCGCGCTCAAGCTTGAGCAGGTAGTCCTCGGAGATCGGCGTACCGGCCGGGACATCGCCACCACAGATAACGTCGGCAATGACGCCACCGAGGAACTGCTCATACTCGGTAACAAAGCCGCCCTTCTGCATGTTCCACAGCTGACTCTTGATGCTGGCGGCGATGGAACGTCCGGGAGCCGGCAGGTTCTCCACCGGACGCGGCGGCCGGTAGTTGACTGCGAGGGCCAGGGCCTTCTGCTTGGCGTCGGCAATCAGCCGGTCGCGGTCCATGGTGACCGAATCGCCGCGGCGCAGGTAGTTCATGCCGAACAGTTCCATAGCGCCCATCGACACCTTGGCCATGCCGATCTGCTGGAAATGCTTGAAGATAAAAGGCGTCACGTCGGTGCCGTTGGCCTGGGCCAGTTCGACGGCGCGCAGACACATCTCCTTGGTACCGCCGCCGGCGGGAATGAGGCCGACCCCGATCTCGACCAGGCCCATGTAGGTTTCGGCATGGGCGACCACGGCGTCGGCGTGCAGGGTGTACTCGGCCCCGCCGCCCAGGGTCATACCGAAGGGGGCCACGACGGTGGGCACCTTGGCATACTTGAGGGCCATGGTCGCCTTCTGGAACTGGCGCACCATCAGGTCGATATCCTCAAAGGCCCCTTCGGCCAGGGCCACCGCCAGCAGCATCAGGTTGGCGCCGACGGAGAAGTTGGTCCCCTGGTTGCCCACCACCAGGGCGACACCTTCACTCTCGGCCCGCTTGACCGCCTTCTGGGTCATGGCAAGGATATCGCCGCTGATGCTGTTCATCTTGGAGTGGAACTCCAGGCAGAAGACGCCGTCACCGATGTCGTGCAGGGAGGCCCCGCTGTTCTTCTCCACCAGGCCGCCGCTGCGACGGACGATTTCGAGGTCGATACAGCCCGCCGGAAGCTCCTGCACCTTGTACTGGCGGCTGGCCAGGTCGAAGTATTCGCGCTGGCCCGCTTCGTTGTAACGATAGAAGGACGCGATCCCTTCCAGACCTTCGGGGACAGCCACCCCATCTTTTTTGGCTCGCTCGACGAAGGCCGGCACGCCGATGGCGTCGAACATTTCAAAGGGGCCGATCTCCCAGTTGAAGCCCCACTTCATGGCGTTGTCGATATTGACAACGTCGTCAGCGATTTCGGGGATGCGATTGAAGGTGTAGATCAGGGTGTCCCGCAGGGTGCGCCAGGCGTATTCGGCGCCGACATCCTTGCCGTTGACCACTTCGCGCACCTTGCGCGCCGGATCGTCCACCTGCTTGACCGCCTCGACCGAAGGGAATTTCGGCCGCTTGGCCGGGCGGTATTCACCGGTGCGCCAGTCGAGGGCAAAAATGACCCGTTTGCCGCTTTCATCCCTGGTCTTTTTATAGAAGCCGCCCTTGGTCTTGTTGCCCAGCAGCTTCTTCTCGATCATCTGCTGCATGAAATCGGGCACCTTGAAGACTTCGCGCTCCTCATCCTCGGGCAGCAGTTCGTAGGAGTTGTTGCCGACATGAACCAGGGTGTCGTTGCCAACCAGGTCGGCGGTACGGAAGGCCGCCGACTTGGGACGGGCGGTGGCCGGACCGGCAATGGCGTCGACATCCTCGATGTCGAGGTCCATGTCCATCATGTGGCGGATACCCTTGTAAATGGCATAGACCCCGATGCGGTTGGCGATGAAGTTCGGCGTGTCCTTGGCATAGACAATCCCCTTGCCCAGGCGCCGGGACAGGAACTCCGCCATCTCCGCCACAACCTGCGGATCCGCCTCGTTGCAACCGACAATCTCAAGCAGGCGCATGTAGCGTGGCGGATTGAAGAAATGGGTCACCAGAAAGCGCTTGCGCAGATCGGCCGGCAACGCCTCGGCCATGGCGTTGATCGACAGGCCGGAGGTATTGCTGGACAGCACGGCATCTTCACGAATGAAGGGCGCAATCTTTTCCAGCAGCTGCAGTTTGATCGGCATATGCTCGACGACGACCTCGACAATCCAGTCGCAATCGCGCAGCCGCTCGAGATGGTCCTCAAAATTGCCCGGACGAATCTGACCGGCGAATTCTTTCAGATAAAGGGGAGCCGGCTTCATCTTTTTCAGACCGTCCAAAGCGGCGGTGGCAATCCGGTTGCGCACCTTCGGATCCTCAAGAGTAAGTCCGGCGGCGGCTTCTTCTTCCGTCAGTTCACGCGGCACGATGTCGAGCATCTCGACATCAAGACCGGCATTGGCCAGGTGGGCGGCGATGGTTGCCCCCATAACCCCGGCACCCAGGACAGCTACCCGGTTGATCTGCCTCATTGTTTGTCTCCTTGCTGGTCATTTTGGGCGGAGTGGCCGTTCTGGTCGTACAGGGCCTCGATCCGCTCACGATATTTTTCGTAGATAACCTTGCGCTTCAGCTTCAGGGTCGGGGTCAGCTCCCCTCCCTCGATGCTGAATTCGCGCGGCAGGACAGCAAATTTCTTGATGGTTTCGTAGGACGGCAGCTTGCTGTTGAGCTGGGCGATACGCTCGGCGAACACCGCACGCACCTTCTCGTTGGCCACCAGCTCCTCGACATCGAAATAATCGAGGTTCTTTTCATGACCGAGCTCGATCAGGCGCTCCAGGTTGGGGGTCAGCAACGCCACCAGGTAAGGCTTGCGGTCGCCATAGACGAAGGCCTGGGAGATATACTTGTCGAGCTTCAGCTCATTTTCCAGCGGCTGGGGCGCGATGTTCTTGCCGCCGGCGGTGACAATCAGCTCCTTTTTGCGGTCAACGATATAAATGAAGCCGTCCTCGTCGATGCGGGCGATATCTCCGGTATGGAACCAGCCGTCCGTCATCGCTTCAGCTGTGGCCTCTTCATTATCGTAATAGCCCGACATCAGCTGCGGACCGCGCACCAGCAGCTCGCCATCTTCGGCCAGTTTCACCTCCGTATGATCCAGCGGGGGACCGACCGAACCGAACTTCACCTTGTCGATACTGCTCAGGGTTATGGCGGGACTGGTTTCGGTCAAACCGTAGCCTTCGAAGGTCGGGATGCCGATAATCCACATGAATTCGTTGATGGTTTTGTCGAGCGGCGCGCCGCCGGAGATGCAGAACTTGAGCTGACCGCCGAAGCGTTCGCGTATCTTGCTGAAAATGAGCCGATCATAAAAGCGATACTTCGCCCGCAGCAGGCCGGCCGGCTTGCGCTCAACGTAACGGCGATAGACATACTCGCGACCAACCTCGACCGCACGGTGAAAGAGCTTGCGCTTGGGCGGCGACATCAGATGGACATTTTCGTAGATGCGGGAATAAATCTTCTCGAACAGGCGCGGCACACTCACCATGGCGGTCGGTTTGATTTCCATCATGTTTTCGACCACCTTGTCGATACTTTCGGCAAAGGCAATACGGCTGCCGCTCATCAGCGCCGCATAATATCCTGCGGTTCGCTCCAGCACGTGGCTCAACGGCAGAAAACTGAGAAACGTTTCCTGCCTGTCCCAGCCATGGATGCGGTCCAGCCCGCACCAGGCGTTGACCAGAAAATTACCCTGGGTCAGCATCACCCCCTTGGGCACACCCGTCGTCCCGGAGGTATAGATAATGGTCGCCAGGTCATCCCGGCCGATGCGGTCGATCTCCGCTTCGATCTCCGCCCGCTCCCCGTCGGTGATGGGGTGGGAAATCTCCGAGACCTGATAGAGATGAAAGACAGGCAGGTCCCGATGCCCGATAAAACGTTCAAAGGCGATAACGGTCTGCAATTGGGGCAGGCGATCGCGCACAGCCAGCAACTTCTCATACTGCAGACGGCTGGAAAGGAAAACGACCGTCGCACCCGAATGGGCCAGCACATAGGCCACCTGATCGGGGGTATTGGTTGCATAGATGGGGACGGTTATCGCCCGGGCAGCCTGGATTCCCAAATCGGCAATCACCCAGCCGACCCGGTTTTCCGACAAAATCGCCACCTTGTCTCCGGGTCGCACCCCCAGCTTGCGCAGGCCCCGGGCGGCCATCAACACGCGCTGGTAAAACTGCCCGTAGGTCAGCGACTGCCATGCGCCATCCTTTTTATGGGTCACAGCTAGCCGGTCCACAAACTCCGTCGCACCCTGGCGTATCATTGCCGGTATGGACGCATACGGCATGGTCGCAAGATCTTTTTGCATCGCTGGCTCCATGGCTTCCTGTCTACCTTCCTTTTACGTTCACGTCAAGTGAAAAATAAAACAGCTTTCTCACAGGCCGCCTGCAACGGGCCACTCATGAGAAAAAGCAAGGTTCCGTCGCCAAAAAGTGGCTCCAATGACTCGCTATAAAGGCTTTAAAGCCAGCTTATACTGCACCTTAACGTTTAGGTCAACTTAAAATAGAACAATTTTTTACCTTGCCGGTTCCAGCCTCCCTGTTCCGTTTGCCCCCCTGCTGTTCTCACAGTCTAGCAGGTTTGGCCAGCTTGACACCCCCTCCCCCCTGTGCTAAGCAATCCAGAGCCTTCTTTCCCCCCTGAAATCAACAACTTTGAAAGGATTGCCCATGAACCAGAAAACTTCTTCCGCCCTTTTTGCCCGGGCCAGACAGGTTATTCCCGGCGGGGTCAACAGTCCGGTGCGCGCGTTCAAATCTGTAGGGCGCGATCCTCTGTTCATCAGCCGGGCCTCGGGTTCCCGCATCTATGATGCCGACGGGAACGGCTACATCGACTACGTCGGCTCCTGGGGACCGATGATCCTCGGTCATTGCCACCCCAAGGTGGTCGAGGCCATCCAGCAGGCGGCAGCCGACGGCGCCTCCTTCGGCGCACCGACAGAAAAAGAGATCATCCTGGCCGAAATGGTGCGCGACGCCTACCCGAACATGGAGATGGTGCGCATGGTTTCATCCGGGACCGAAGCCACCATGAGCGCCATCCGTCTGGCACGCGGCTACACCGGACGGGACAAGATTCTCAAATTCGACGGCTGCTACCACGGTCATGCCGACTCGCTGCTGGTCAAGGCCGGCTCCGGTGCCGCCACCTTTGGCGTACCGACCTCCCCGGGGGTTCCGGCCGATTTTGCCAAGCACACCCTGACAGCCACCTACAATGATCTCGAAGGGGTCAAGGCGCTGGTGGACGCCAACAAGGGGCAGATCGCCTGCATCATCCTGGAGCCGGTGGCGGGGAACATGGGCTGCGTCATTCCGGAACCCGGGTTTCTCCAGGGCCTGCGCGCCCTGTGCGACCAGGAAGGCATCGTCCTGATCATCGACGAAGTCATGACCGGCTTTCGGGTCGCCTACGGCGGGGCCCAGCAGCGTTTCGGGGTTTACGGGGATTTGTGCTGTCTCGGCAAAATCATCGGCGGCGGACTGCCCGTTGGCGCCTTCGGCGGCAAAAAAGAGATTATGCAGCACCTCTCGCCCGAAGGCGGGGTCTATCAGGCCGGCACCCTGTCCGGCAACCCGCTCGCCATGAGTGCCGGTATCGCAACTCTGACCCTGCTCAAAGAAGAAGGATTTTACGACCAGATTGAGGAAAAGAGCGCCTACCTCGAAGCAGGCCTCAGGGCGGCAGCCGACAAAGCCTCTGTTCCGACGTGCCTGCAGCGCGTTGGCGGCATGTTCTGCACCTATTTTCAGACCGGACCGGTCAAGTCCTTTGCCGACGCCGCCCAGAGCGACACCGAAACCTTCGCCCGATTCTTCCGCGGCATGCTGGAACAGGGGGTCAACCTCGCCCCGTCCCAGTTCGAAGCAGGCTTTATGAGCATCGCCCACAGCCAGGAGGACCTTGACCACACCATCCGTGCCGCCGAACAGGTCTTTGCTTCGTTGTAACAGACGGCACCAGCCTAAAAAAAAGCCCCGGCGCGATTTCGCGCCGGGGCTTTTTGCTCTCCGTTGGCTTTTCCTTTACCAGGATTGTTCCAGTCCCTTCAGGATCTGCTGAAAATCACTGCGCACCGACTTGAGAATATCGGCGGCATAATCCCGGTTATGCACCCCGTTGGTGCCGTCATTGCGCACCAGGCGGAAATTGTGCAGCGCTTTTTCGTACTGTTTCCAGTAAGCGCTGGTGTCACGTTTTTTCCGGTCCGCCTCGTTCAGGGCCTCTTCCACGGTAATACGCATTTCGCGCAGATCGGCAATTTCGGCCTTGGTCTCCGAAGCCCACTCGTTGAAGATGTCCACATAGCCTTCATCATGACAATTGGTGCAGGTCTGGGCCGACGGACGATAAATCCCCTTGGCCACACCGGTATGGCAATCGGTGCAGCGGATATCGTTGGCCCACATGATACCCGGCTCACCCGACACACCCTCGGCGCCAACGCCACGGTTCATGTCAAACTGCGCTTCGTGGCAACGCTGACATTCAGCCACCTGGGGTGCATCACTGTCCTGATTTTCCTTATGGCAGGTAATGCACATGTTCATGCGGTCGGTTTTGGTCTTGGGATTGTGCACCACACCGAAGTGACAGTCACGACAGGTGAACTCGAAGGCTTCGAGATGCATGGCGTGGTCAAAATGGGTCCCGCCGACAAAGGTATCCTGCATGATGTCGGGCAGCCCCTTCTTCTGGCGAAATTCGGGGTTTTTGACATCATCGAGCATCCGCATGCGGACAATCTTCATCAGCTTGACCTTCTTGCGGTAATCGGCGTTCCCCTCGTCCGAATGGCAGAACAGGCAGTGCTGGTCGGGCACCAGGTCCTCTTTGGGATTCTTGAGCACCTCCAGCTTCTCCTCCCTGGACATGGTCAACTGCATGTAGGTGTCCTTGAGCCCGCCAAGCTTGGCCTTGATGTAGCCAACAACGCCCGGGCGGCCGTGGCAGTCGAGACAGGAGACTCCGGACTCACCATGAGCCGAGTGCTCCCACGAGTCCACCTCGGCCAGGGGGCCAAAACCTTTGGCCGGATGACACAGCTGGCAGAACTCCGGCTCCGACGTCATATGCAGAATCTGGATGTTGACGAAGCCAAAAACAACGACGAACAGAACCGCGACAAAGGTTACCAGCAGGTAATGCCGCTTACACCACGCGAAAAACTGTTTGAGACTGGCCATTGGAATCATTCCTTTGGTCTGGATTTCTGCATACTGTATACGCTTTCACCACAGAGCAAAACGGTGAAAAGCTACACAAAGTCACGGATTTTTGCAACAGAAAAAAGCAGCGAAGGTGTGGCCGATCCGTCCTGCAACAACGCTGTCCCGGCCTGTAAAAAAGCGGCCGCCCCAAAGGGACGGCCGCCTGGTTACCTCACCGGGGCGATGCTTACTTCGCCACCAGCTTCAGGACTTCTTCGGTGAAGGGGTTGGCGAACAGGATGATCATGGCCACAACGAAAACGTAGATGGCCAGGGACTCGATCATGGCCAGACCGATCATCATGGTGGTCAGAATCTTGCCCGAAGCGCCGGGATTACGGGCAACGCCCTCAACAGCGCTCTTGATAGCCAGACCCTGGCCGAGACCGGTACCAAAGGAACCGATGGCCATACCGAAACCAGCTGCGATCATGCACCAAGCGAAAAACTCCATTCTTCTTCTCCTTTTCTGCTACCTCGTTTTTTATTGTTCCTATTCAGCTAGGACCTCGATCCGCCGCTCCGGGCGGTATCAGTGTGCTTCCTCAAGAGCGCCGGCAATGTAAATCATCGCCAGCAGGGTAAAAACAAAAGTCTGGATGAAGGCCACCAGGACCCCCATGACCATCATCGGCACCGGCAGCAACAGCGGCACCAGGGCCAGAAAGATCATCAGCACGATCTCGTGACCATACATGTTGCCAAAAAGACGCAGAGTCAGGGAAATCGGCCGGGCGATATGGCCAATAAGCTCGATGACGAAAATCAGCGGAGCCAGCGCCAACACCGGACCCATGAAATGCTTGATATAGGCGATACCGTGTTCCTTGAATCCGACAATGTGCGTCATGGCGAAAACGGTCAGCGCCAGGGCCAGGTTGGTATTCAGGTTCGCCGTCGGCGGATAGAAGCCGGGGATCAGCGCAATCAGGTTGGACACCAGAATAAACAGGGCAAAAGAGGCAATCAGGGGAAAGTAGGCCAGCCCCTTGGGCCCCATGGTTTCGACGATCAGATTTTCGATGCCGGTCACCACCACTTCCATGAAATTCTGCAGGCCGGTAGGCACCCTCTTCAGGCCACGGGACGCCAGAAAAGCCAGCAGAATCAGGACGAGCATGACGAACCAGGCGTACATCACGTGTTCGCCGACATGAATATGCAGCTTCTCTTCGAGCCACTTCAGGAACAGAAACGGATGAACCATGGTACCAACAGGCCTCCTCGCCTAAAACATTCTTTTCACAGTGACCAGCAGCAGGCTGACGACGACCGTCGACAAACCGGCAACCAGGGCCAGCGGAGGAACGCCGGCCCGGGCAATCAGCAGGTAGATGGCCCCGCCAATCAGCAGCAGCCGGCCAAGGTAGCCCAGCTGAAAACCGATCCGGGAGCCGTTCCTTTCAATCAGCAGCCGCTTAAGCGCCCGATGTCTCCAGTGGTAGCCGCCGATGACCAGCAGGCCGCCGGCCAGAACGCCGCCACTCACCGACAGGGATCGCCAGGCCAGACTTGCAAGGACAAGCAGCAGCAGCACGGCCCAGTTCAGTCGGGCAATGGTCCGCAGCAGGTCATCCCCGGGAGGAGTTTTGCTTCTCTCCCTGCTCGTCATCCTGCTCTTCGCGCTGCTGTCGTCTCAATTCCCTCTCGGTCAGGATATAGACGTTGCGAAAACCCGAGGCAATGCCGAAACCGAGAAAGACCAGGGTCAGCCAGGGAGAGGTATCGAGCCATTTGTCGAGGTAGTAGCCCATGGCCAGTCCAATCAGGCAACTGGCCACCATCGATATGCCGACGCTCGACAAAAACCCAATGGATTTAATAAGTTGGCGCCGGTCTTCTCCCATGCGTCCCTGTATACAGCATACACCTGTGCCCGAAACCCGTCCTAGATAGCACAGGGTTCAGGCAGGAGTCAACGCTTTTGCCCCCTCCGGGTTCAGTCCTGATCGTGCCCGGACTCTGCCTGCCCACCTTCAGCCGCCGCATCGGCTCCGGATGCACCCGCCCCCGAGGTCCAGCGCGCCAGGACCACCGATTCCACCGCGGCAACCACCCCGAAACTGAGCACACTGAGGACCAGCGGGATACCCCTGGTACTGAGCATATCGCCCATGAACACCTTGGCGGCGCCGACCAGGGTCACCAGTATGGCCAGATTGCGCAGCTCGCGGTTTTCCTTCACCCAACCGACCAGCAGCAGTGTCATGGCCGCAAGACTGATAATGACCGACTGGCCGCAAACAAAGGCGTTTTCAAGATTCCCCTCGAAGCGGTGCAGGATGACATAGAGGGCCGCGCGACAGAAAAAGAAACCGCCCAGCAAACCGGCCAGCAGCACCAGACCGGCCAGCCGGTCAGCACGGTCATACCGGCCAAAAAACTGACTGTCCTGTGCCGGCGGATTTTTCCGGGCAAAGCGGTAATGCGCGATGCCGGCCAAAGCGACCACAAGGGTCACCACCAGCGAGGCCGCCGCCGACACCCCGGCCGGTTTTTCACCGAGCCAGGAGACCAGGTAGCCCGCGGCCACCCACTGGGCCAGATAGGACGTCAGCCTTGCCCCGCCACTGCCCCATTCCCGGGCATAATGGGCCAGAAGCAGTCCCGTAGGCGCCAGCACAGCCGCCGCAAGAATGTTGTCTTCGAAGGCCACCGGCAACGACAGGCTCAGCAGCACCGTGCCGGCAAGGGCAAAGGTATTGACCCCCGGTGCCGCCCGCTCCCGCCGTCGTGCCAGAAAGACCGCCACCCCGTACAGCCCCAGGGCGCCCACTATCCCGACGGCCCCAAGAGGCAGGGGACTGAAGCTGCCGCGATGCACAATGTAATAGGCTGCGGCAAAAACCCAGATAGCGGTGATGGTCGGTACGGCGAAATCAAACTTGGAGATCGGCTCCCCTCGAGGCGTCCGGACAATCCCGAGAATGGAACTCAGACCAAAGGCCAGGGCGTAAACAATCAGAATCGGGAAAAACCAGGACATGGCCAAAGGCCCGGACATATCGCGCCCCGACACCAGGAACAGTCCGAGCTTGAACGACCAGACCTGCATCACCAGCATGGTCATGGCCAGCACAAACCACCTCAGCCAGGAGCAGCGCTTCAGCCGCGTCGCCAGAAGCGCCAAACCATTCGCCATCAGCATCAGGGGAGTCAGATAGGAGAAGAGCGGGGTCGGGTAATCAATGGCCATGCCGCTCAGACACATGCCAATGGTGCCGACAATGACGGGCAACGAGACCTTGTAGCGGAAACCGATAGCCGCCAGGACGCCACCGCCGACCATGAGGGCGAAATAGGCCGGCTGGGGCGAGAGGGACTTGAAATGCGCCTGGGTCTCCACCACGACGGAGAAGAGCAGCATGCCGCCGGCCACGGTGAAAACAGGTGCGTGCGCGCTGCGCCGCCCGTAAAGAATCCACCCCGTCACCATGAGCAGGCCGGCATAAGCGATACCGAGAACCGTCCCGAGATGCTGGTCGATCAGGGCGTTATCGGTTGCCGTCCGCAACGCCAGGGCGACAACCAGGATAAAGCACAACGTGGCCACCCGGGGCAGAACGGCCGCCTGCCCCGCCCAGGACAACATGGTTTCCGTATCGGCCCGCCGTCCCCTGGGCCGGCCGCCCCCCTCGTCAACGGGCGGGACCGCCTTGCCCTCCGCCAGAGCCGTCTCAAGCCGCTCCAGGCGCTGGCGCAACCCGGCGACCTCCCTTTCCAACACTTCCACACGTTCCGGCCAACCACCCTTATCCGCCATAAATGTCCTCCGCCCAGAAGGTTAGCAAAAAATCATGTGATATATTAAACATAAATAAACAAACGCCGGTTCAGGAAGCTTTTTGCGCCGCCACCATATTATAACATTATTTTATTTGCTGTCGATTTGCATACAGAATTTTAACGAAAGCAACAAAAACAACGATTATTAGCTTAGATAGCGTTCGGGCCCCAACGGGTCAAGCAGTGTTTAGTTAGGGAAATTTAAAATTGACAGAGAATCTCTGCAGTGCTACTAAGTAACACTGTTTTACAACTACAGCCAAGGGAGGGTGAAGTGAAAGGACACGTTTGGCGACCACTTTACGTGGTCATTGGCATCGTGGTGCTGCTCCTGCTGTTTCGGTTCTTTTACGTGCCGGACGATTTCGGCATCCACGACCGGGGGTTCACGTTCGGCTTCCATCGCCTCTCCAACGAGCAGGAATGGAAGGACTTTCCAGCCAAGTACAAAAACACCGACTACTGCAATGAATGCCACGACGACAAGGTGGACAGCCTCCGCAAGTCCCCCCACGGCATTATCCCCTGCGAAGACTGCCACGGGCCCGCACTGAACCACCCCGAAGATCCGGAAAAACTGCCCATCGACCGCAGTCGCGCTCTCTGTCTGCGCTGTCACAGCAAGCTCTACATGCCGTCCAGTCAGCGCAATGATATCCCGGGCATCAATCCCAAGACCCACAACGAAGGGATGGAATGCTCCGAGTGTCACAATCCGCACAACCCGAGCCTGGAGGAGATGTAGTCATGAAGCGACGTGAGTTTCTGAAAAAAACCGCCGTCTTCATCTCCGGAGCCAGCGTATCCCTGTCGGCACTGGAGCTTGTCGACCCGAAAGAGGTGCTCGCCAAAAACCCCGACCTGCGCTGGGGCTTTTTGGTCAACACCTACAAGTGCGTCGGCTGCGGCATGTGCGTGAAGGCCTGCAAACTTGAGAATGAAATCCCCTACGACGCCAACGTCACCCGCACCTGGGTTGAACGTTACGTCATCACCAAGGACGGCAAGGTACTGGAAGACTCTCCCAAAGGGGCCCGGGACGGATTCACGACCAAGCTCATCGACCGGGGAGCCGAAGGCAAGGAGCTGGTACCGGACAACGATATCGCCCAGGCGTTTTTCGTTCCCAAACTGTGCAATCACTGCACCCTGCCGGCCTGTGTTCAGGTCTGTCCGGTCGGGGCCACCTACTCGACCAAGGACGGAGTCGTCCTGGTCGACCGCAAGTGGTGCATCGGCTGCGGCTACTGCATCATGGGCTGTCCCTACGGTGTGCGCTTCTTCCACCCCGTGGTCCACACCGCCGACAAGTGCACCTTCTGCTACCATCGCATCAGCAAGGGGGGCAACACCGCCTGCGCCCAGGCCTGCCCCTTCGGCGCCCGCCGCATCGGCAACCTGCGCGACCCCAACGATCCCGTCGCCAAGGCCGTTCTCTACGACCGGGTCGGGATTTTGCGTGATGAATACGGTACCAAACCCAACGTCTACTACATTGGTCTGAACAAGGAGGTGCACTGATCATGGTTGAGCAGGTAGCCCATATGATGGTTCACGGTGAGGCCTGGACGATCAAGGACCTCTTTGTTCTCCCCAACGAATACGTCTACTGGTCGATCCAGATTGTCCTTTATCCCTACATGACCGGTCTGGTGGCCGGGGCTTTTGTCCTGTCATCCCTCTACCACGTCTTCGGGGTGGAGAAGCTGAAGGAGATAGCGCGCTTTGCCCTGGTCTTCTCCTTCGCCCTGCTGCCGGTGGCCATGCTGCCCCTGCTGCTGCATCTGCAGCAGCCCTTTCGGGGCATCCACGTCATGATGACGCCGCATTTCACCTCGGCCATCTCGGCGTTCGGCATCGTCTTTCTGACCTACGCCTGCATCGTCGCCTCGGAGATCTGGTTCGTCTACCGCAAATTCATTGTCGAAAGTATTGAACGGCTGGAAAACAAGCAGCGCAAAGGGCTCGAAGGCCTGATTCTGTTTATCTACAAGATCATCTCTCTCGGTGCCCGCGACCTCAGCCCCGAGGCGCTGGAGGCCGACCACAAGGCGGTCAAGTTCCTCGCCGGCCTGGGTATTCCGGTCGCCTGCTTCCTGCACGGTTACGCCGGCTTCATCTTCGGTTCGGTCAAGGCCAACGCCCTGTGGATGACGCCCCTGATGCCGGTCATTTTCATCATGTCGGCGGTCGTTTCCGGAATCGCGCTGTGTATTCTCTGTTACGCCGTCTTCATGTGGCTGCGTCGCTGGGCGTTGAAAAAGGGCAAGACCTTCTTCATTCCGGAGCAGGTCTCCGGCACCATGGAGATCACAGACACTCAATTACGAGACGTGCGCGACTACGAAACCAAGCTGACATCCAAATACCTGCTGATTTTCATGACCCTGGCCATCACCCTGGAGCTGCTCGACATCATTTTCCGCGGCTACACGGCGGTCAAATCCTGGGACATTCTGCGCCAGGTCATTTACGAGCACGACTTTATCAACATCTTTGTCCTGCAGTACGGCATCGGCAACGCGCTGCCGTTCCTGATGCTGCTGCTGCCGGGCCTGACCACCCGTCGAGCCTGTCTGGCCAGCATCCTGGTCCTGTTCGGCGTTCTGATGATGCGCTGGAATGTCGTCATCGGCGGCCAGGCGTTCTCGCTCTCCTTCGCTGGTTTCATGCATTATCAGCTGCCGATTATTCCCGACAGCTGGGAGACCTTCAAAGAAGGGCTGGGAGGCTCCATCCTGGTTGCCGTGGCCCCGTTTGTCATCTTCTACTTCCTCAACATGATCTTCCCGGCCTTCTACACCGAAGAAGAGGCTCACTGACAGGCAACCCGGAACAACCAACAAAAAACCCCGCCTTTGTGGCGGGGTTTTTTGTTGCCGGCAAGGGCAAGCCCTTGCGCTGCAAACGAAGCGTTTTAGGGTTCCTGCGGGCCGGCCGGATCGGCAACCCCCAAACGCCTGGCCAGACCGGCGTCCATGGAGCGCAGATGCAGGTCGCGTTGCGGAAAGGGGATTTCGATGCCGGCTTCGCGGAAACGGGCGTCAATCTGGCGCAGCATGTCACTGCGGATGCGGAAGCGCGCCGAGATATCCCGGACAAAGACCCGGATTTCAAAATCGAGGGAGCTTTCGCCAAAGGCAACAAACAGGATGCTTGGCGGCGGGTACTGTACGGCCTCCGGATGCCCGGTCGCCACTTCGGTCAGAATACGCATCACCTGTTCGACATCGCTGCCGTAGGCGACGCCGACCGGCACCACCAGACGCGCAACCCTTGATGACAGGGTCCAGTTGGTCACCTTTTCGGAAATCAGCTGGGAGTTGGGCACGATGATTTCCGAGTGGTCGATGGTTTCAACCACGGTGGAACGCAGGCCGATCTTCTTGATATCCCCCCACTCGTTGTTGACGACAATAAAGTCTCCCACCTTGACCGGGCGCTCGAACAGCAGAATCAGACCGGACAAAAAATTGTTGACAATATCCTGCAGCCCGAAACCGATACCGACACCCAGAGCACCCAGAACGACGACAAAATTCTGCAGGCTCATCCCCAGACTGCTCAGGGCGAACAGCAGACCGATCAGCACGATACCGTAATGCATCAGCTTTTTGACCGCGTCGCGCACCCCGCGATCGATCCGGCGCGGCTCAAATACCTGCACTTCTGTCAGGGTCTGCAACAGCCAGGAGATCTGCATGGCGAGGTAGAGAGACAGCAGGGCAAGAACCACCATCCGGAACGAGATGTCCGCCGTCCCCAACCTGAAAGACAAGGCGCTGAAAAAGTCCCACGCCTGCCCTACGGAGCCGAAAATTCTCCACGTCGGCAGCAGATAAAGGGCGCCATAGCAAACCACAGCAAGCCGCAGCAGCCGCCCCAGTCTCTGGGCCAGCTCTTCACCGAAGGTGCGCAAAAAGGCACGCTCGGCCCGGCCGAACCGGCTCAGCAGAAACCGGATGCCGCCATTGCCGATCCGCAGCGCCATGTGAGCAAACAGCACCACCATGCCGGTCTCAAAGGTGGCCTGCAGCAGCCAGAAGGAAAAATTCATGTAGCCGCTGACCTGACTGACCAGCGACGCCAGCAACACCACCATGGAAATCCGCAGCAGTCCCCGAAACAGGCGACCGCCGCCGTCACTGCGCTGGCGATGCGACTGGCGAATCTGCTGGATCAGCAGCGGAAGGGCCAACAGGGCCAGAAAGGCGATATAGAGGCGGTAAAACGGCTGGGGCAGGGCGACAAGACGAAAGGCCGTGGTCGTCACCAGCAGCAGGGCCGCCAGATAGAGCACCCGAACCTGCCGACGGTTCTCCAGCAGGGACCCGGCCAGACGGGCGGCGGCAAAAACCCCCAGGGCCAGAAAAAGCAAACGAAAAAGGGGCGGCGGCGCCGAGAAAAAGGGGGAAGTCGCCACAATGGCAACAAAGCCGGACGCCGCCCAGGGATGACGCAAAAAGAACAGCCACTCCCTGGTCTGGATTAGCTGCTGGCGGTAGGTCCGTATCAGCAGGGCTCCCGCAACCAGAATCAGGACCAGAAGCCCCAGCAGCCAACCGTTGCGCGTGAGATAATCCTTGTCCGGAATCAGGACATTGCGGGCGCCGCGAACGGCGTCCGACCAAAGATCGGGCTTGAACTGGCGGTAAAAGTCGGGACTGACAAAAGAGGGCGCGTTTTTGCGGAAGGTCGCCTTGCGCAGTTTGTCGAGGGCCTGACTGAAACGGTCCAGCTCCCCACCGACCTCCTTGATGCCGGCCACAACAGCATCCTGGAGTTTCAGCAGTCGGGCCGACAGGGCCTGCAGAGCCTTGTCCTGACGGCTCAAATCATCGGCGGCCCGACGAAAAGTCTTTTCAGGAACTTTCTCATGATTCTTTTTGAGCCAGCTGCGCCAGGACTGCCAGAACTCAGCCTCCTGCCGTATGTCAGTGCGCCATTTTTCGATAATCTGCTGGCGACCGGTCAACTCCGCCTGCAGGGCCTCCAGGCTCTTCTGCTGGCTCCGGAACGCATTATTGACCTGCAACAGCTGGTCAACATACCAGTCATCCGGCTCCCCCATCCCGGCAACTTTGGTCCGCAGCTCGTCGAGATTTTTCTGGGTCTCCAGCAGACGCTGCTGCAGACCGGCGACGTCCCCCAGGGGTTCGACATCCGCCTGGGCCCGGCGCAGCAGCTCAACCACCTGGGCCTGACGATTGCCCAGCTCACTCAGACCAGGGAATTCGGGGACGACCGGTTCCACTTCCGCCGTCGCCGTCCGGTCGACAACAGGTTCGGCCGCCGGCAGGGGGGATGGAACCAGAACAAGCAGCAGAAAAAGAAAAGCGAACCGCATCAGAACCATTTTTTTCTCTTGAAGAAAAGGAGCAGCCCCACAACGGTCGCCAGCATGACCAGCCAGACGGCAGGGTAGCCCCAGGTCCACTTCAGTTCCGGCATGTTTTCGAAATTCATACCGTAGATGCCGACGATAAAGGTCAGGGGGATGAAGAGCGAGGCCATCACCGTCAAAACCTGCATGACCTCGTTGGTCCGCGCGCCGATTTCCGCCAGATGCAGCTCGTGCAGGGTTGTCAGTTCGGAACGCAGGCGTTCAACCATGTCGAGGCTCAAGAGGACATGGTCGCGCAGGTCGGAGAGAAAGGGCTGGCTCTCCTTGGCAACGATGGGATTTTCATCATCCATCCAGACGTCAAGGACCTCCCGCAACGGCCAGGTGGCGCTCCGTACAATGGAGAGGCAACGACGCAGGGAATGAAGCTTGCGGGCGAATTCCCGATCGTCGCTTTGCGGGAAATCTTCTTCCAGCCCGGCCAAAACGGAGGAAACATCCGAAAGCGTTGCCAGGTAGCTGTCGACCACCGAGTCCGCCAGGGCGTAAAGCAGATAGTCCGTCCCGCGCTGCCGCAGCCGACCGCTGCCGGCGCGAATGCGATCACGTAGCGCTCCGAACACATCCCCCTCTTTTTCCTGGAAGGATATCACGGCATTTTGCAGCTGCAGAAAGCTGACCTGCTCCTGACCCATCTCCAGGGTCTCAGCATTGAAAGTCAGCATCTTGAGAATGAGCAGGGTATAGCCTGCTCCCACGGCCATCTTGGGTCGATGACCGGTATTGAGGATATCCTCCAGATCCAGGGGATGGATGCCAAGATCGGCACCGATGCGTGCGATCAGCTCGACATTGTGCAGCCCGGTGAGATTGATCCAGCTGACCGGCCGACGGTCAAGCCGGGCGGAACAGTCCTCCCAGGCCAGCGAAGCCTCCTCATCGACCCCATCGGGGCCGTAGGCAATGAGTGACAGCCTGGCCTGATCGACCCTTTTTTCCCCGAGATGAATCAGGGATCCCGGGGCGGCGCCTATTTTTTTGACTCGAATCATGGGCCCTTCCCTGTTAATCTGACCCGCAGTTGCAGCACTGCTATCCTGGAGACTGATATGGCTCAGATCAAAATCTTTGCGGCTTTGCTCCTCTCCCTGCTGGCACTGGTTCTGACGGTCCAGAACATCAACCCCGTCCACATCAACCTGCTGTTCTGGAGCCTGGATCTGTCGCCGGCCCTGCTGCTGCTCTTCAGCTATCTGGCCGGTCTGATTTCGGGCCTGCTTGTGGCGGCGACCTGGAAGACGAAACGCCCGCACCGCACATCGCCGGCCAACCCGAACTAACGTTCGAGGCTGAAATCATCCTCCGTCAATTCCGACGAGAATCCATCCAGGACATCTTCCGCCTCGCCGGCATCCTCGACCAGGGCCAGATTGACCAGGGCATCCCCCTCATAGGCCAGTGGCAGGTTGGTCTGGCCGATCACCACACCGGTGAAGGGAGCTCGCACCTCGCGGGTCTCATCCCCCAGCGGGTCGCTCAAAACCCCCAGGAGTCCTCCCTTGCACACCAGGGAACCCAATGCAACCCGGCGCTCGAACAGGCCACTCATCCCGGCACGAATCCAGGAGGTCCGGCGGGATATCACGGGATCGGGCCTGGCTCTTTTGCGTCCCGGCGGCAGCATGCCAATGGCGCGCATGACGTTGAGCACACCGCGCACGCCGATGCGAATGGCGGCGTGACTGAAATAGAGGGCCTCCCCCCCCTCGTAGAGCAGAACGGGGATACCTTCGTCCGCCACGGCAGCTCGAAGGGACCCATCACGCAACTCCGAATGGATAACCATGGGGGCGCCGAAAGCCATGGCCAGTCGCTGCGTCTCCTGGTCATCCAAACTGGCCCGAATCTGCGGCAGGTTGCTGCGAAAATTGGATCCGGTATGAAAATCGATCCCGTGCGTACAGCGCCGGACAATCTCTTCCATGAACAGATGCGCCAGGCGGCTGGCCAGCGAGCCCTGAGGGGAACCCGGGAAACAACGGTTCAGATCCCGACGGTCGGGGAGATACCTCGACCGCTGGATGAAGCCGAAAGGGTTGACGACAGGAATGGCGAGAAGGGTCCCCCGCAACCTTCCCAGAGTTCGCGAGCGCAAAAGGCGTCGAATGATCTCGACGCCATTGATTTCGTCGCCGTGGATTGTGGAACTGAGGAAAAGGGTCGGACCGGGTTGTCGACCATGAACGACATGAACCGGCACGGTCACCTCGGACCGGGTATAGAGCCTGGCCATCGGCAGGTCGACAGTCCGCCTTTCGCCGGCAGCAACCGATTGCCCGCCAATGGCAAAGGGGCCCTGCAGCTTCATCCCCTTCCCCTCGTTCGGGTTCGCCCGGGACGGGCCTGCTTTTCAACAAACTGAATAATCATGCTGGCGACATCCTTGCCGGTCGCTTCTTCAATTCCGCGCAGCCCCGGCGACGAATTGACCTCCATCACCACCGGCCCATGATTCGAGCGCAGAATGTCAACACCGGCCACGTTCAGCCCCATAATGCGTGCTGCACGCACGGCGGTTGAGCGCTCTTCAGGCGTCAGGCGGGTAATGGTAGCGGTACCGCCACGGTGGAGGTTGGAACGAAATTCCCCCTCCTTTCCCTGACGCTTCATGGCGGCAACGACCTTGTCACCGACCACCAGGCAGCGGATATCGGCACCGTCGGCCTCCTTGATGAATTCCTGGACCAGAATATTGGTCTTCAGACCGCGAAATGCCTCGATAACACTCTCGGCGGCTTTCTGGGTCTCAGCCAGAACAACGCCGATCCCCTGGGTTCCTTCCAGCAGCTTGACCACCAGAGGCGCTCCACCTGCCAGCTTGATCAGATCCCTGGTGTATTTGGTCGAATGGGCAAACCCGGTCACCGGCAGCCCGACGCCTTTGCGTGCCAGAAGCTGCAGGCTGCGCAGCTTGTCGCGGGAACGGCTGATGGCAACCGACTCGTTGACGTTATAAACCCCCATCATCTCGAACTGGCGCGCCACCGCCGTACCATAAAAAGTAATTGAGGCTCCGATTCTCGGAATGATGGCATCAAACCCTGCCAGTTCCTCCCCCTTGTAATGGATGGTCGGCCGTTGACTGGCAATGGTCATGTAGCAAAGCAGAGGGTCGATAACGTGCATCTCGTGGCCCAGTTCGCGGCCGGCCTCGGTCAGTCGCCGGGTGGAATAAATCTCTGGTTTTCTGGACAGAATGGCAATTTTCATCTTTTGGTCCTTTTATCGGAGGGATAGGCCCCTTTCAGGGACGGCCCGAGCAGATAGGATCGCAAGGGATTCACCGCGACCTGCATAGCTTGCAGGGCGGAACGTCCAAGCAGCATCCGGAACCGCATGGTATCGCGATTGGCCAGGGTCAGCTCCACCCGCTGGGCAACGGGACCGATGGCCAGGGTTGTTTCGATGACCCAGCGCTTCTCCCGGTGACCGCCGCTGTCGGACACTGACCGGACATCCCTGACCGGTGCCAGGCAGATACGTTCAATGGAGCGGTTTCCCGCCACCGGATGTACACCGAAACGAACGTGGTCAATGCCGTTGACACAAACCGGTTCAATAAAAAAGGCATGCAGACAGGACGTGCGCGCCCCGGTGTCGATCTTGGCCTTGACCGCCTCGATTCCGAGGTCAGGCAAGGCCAGCCACTCGCGCCAGCCGATTTGCCGCAACAGACTCTCTTTCACGGTTATCCCTTTTGCTTTCAAAGGTTGCAGAAATTCGCCCGTAAAACGGCTCAACTTAACCCAACCTGAGCGAAATGCAAGCCGAAAAACAACGCGCTGACAAGGAGCCCAGCGGCATCCCTCAGGCGTCAGACCGGCCAGCATCTCCGACCGGTGGTGCTGACGTCGAAGTGGCCGCAAAAGAGCCGGCCCCGGACGCATTCCAGAGAATCGCACAACCCAGCAATCCGGCTACCAGGGACCCGCCGATAATTCCCAGCCTGTGGCTGAGCAGGTAGCTGGCGGCGTCCCCGCCGACATGCTCGAAGGCCAGGCCGCCGATAAACAGACTCATGGTAAAGCCGATACCGCACAGGGCCGCGACCCCGAGAAGATGACGCGCGTTGGCTCCGACAGGCATACTGGCAAACCCCAGCCGGATAGCCAGAGTCGAGGCGCCGTACACACCAACCAGCTTGCCGACCACCAGACCGGCCATGATACCGAGCGGCACCGGATGGAAAAGGTCGCCCAGCTTCATGCCGGCAAGGGGGATGCCGGCATTGGCGAAGGCGAAAACCGGCAGAATGGCAAAGTTCACCACAGCGTGCAGGTCGTGCTCGAGCTTCTGCGCCGGAGACGTCCCCCCGGTTCGGCTTTTCATCGGGATGGCAAAGGCAAGCGCCACCCCGGCCAGGGTCGCATGGACGCCCGACTTGAGTACGAAAATCCACAGAAAAAGCCCGACCAACCCATAGACGGCAAGATTTTCAACCCGAAACAGGTTGAGAAGAACCAACACCCCCAGGCAACCGGCGGACAGCAGCAACATGCCGGTGGACAGATCGCCGGAATAGAAAAGGGCGATGATCACGATAGCGCCGAGGTCATCCATAATCGCCAGCGCCAGCAGGAATATCTTCAAAGACGAGGGCACCCTGTCGCCGAGAAGGGCCAGAACACCCAGAGCAAAGGCGATATCGGTGGCCGCCGGAATCGCCCAGCCGTTGAGGGCCTGGGTATCGCCGAGGTTGAACACCACGTAGCAAAGGGCCGGCATCACCATGCCGCCAAGGGCGGCGATGGCGGGCAAAACGACCTGGGCTCTGCTCGACAACCGGCCCACCAGCATTTCGCGCTTCACTTCCAGGCCGACAAGCAGAAAGAAGATCGCCATCAGGCCGTCATTGATCCACAAAAGCAACGGCTTGGCGATGTGCAGATGTCGTCCCAGACGCACCTCGAAGGGGGTGTCGAGGATGTATTGGTAGGCATCATGCAGCGCGGAATTGGCAAAGACGATCGCCAGCACCGTGGCCAGCATCAGCAGAATGCCGACCGAGGATTCCTTGTGCAGAAACTCTTTCAGACGGGAATGCATACAGTTCTCTTTGGGGGATCAACAATCGGTACAGAAAGGCCCGAAAAACGCCGCCAGCCACGGTGGTCGGCGTGACAACAACCGCCCGCGGTCGCAGCGGACGTTCCGGGGGAAACCGGCCGGGGCGACCCAACCCGGGGCTACTGCCGCACCCGGGTGGTGCCCCGGGCATCCTTGATGACCCGCACCCGGTCACCAACCTTGTATTCGTCGTCCGCCTCCTGGACCACGACAATCAGCTCGCCGTTGTCGAGTTCGACCTCCAGTTCGACCCCGGGGACCGTGGTCGCCTTCTTCTCGATAACCGACCCGGCGATGGCGCCGGCGATGGCGCCGCCGATGGTCGCCAGCCCCTGACCGTGGCCGCCGCCGATCGAGTGCCCGGCGACACCGCCGAGGGCTCCGCCGGCCAGAGTCCCTGCGCCGGTCTGGGTCCCCTCGATGGTCACAGGCTCGGCACGCAGGATGGTGCCGTAGTAGACCGAATGGCTCACACGGGCCTGATCCCGGGAATAAACCTTGCCCGATGTACTGGGCGCACAGGCGGCGAGAGGCAGCAATAGAAGCAGGATCGCCAGCAAAGACAAACGGGATAGGGTGTTCATGACTTGACTCCTTGGGCTCTGTTGAACACATGACGGCCTTTCTTTCAGCATAACAG
>CAZCUR010000015.1:0-7497 GCA_964501815.1 uncultured Geothermobacter sp. | reverse complement strand
GTTGAACACATGACGGCCTTTCTTTCAGCATAACAGGTCATCGACCATAAAAAAGGCCGGCCAGAGGCGTTCAGGGCTGCCGCCCGGGCGGGAAATTGGCCAGCAGGGTCCGGATCATGCCCGGAAGCCGGCGCATGGCGTCACGTTCATCCTCGATCGGCTCGCGGCCGGTTGCGGTCCAGACCGTCTGACCGGTCTGCGCGTCAATCAGCATCAGGGTCAGCGATGCCGCCCGGGACGAACGCCGCAGCCAGCCGCCGTCCCGCTTTTCCCACGCGATCTGGCTGCTGTAGCCGGTGGCGCCCGGGTATTCCGCCACCGGGCGGAACAGGTTGCCGCGATAGCTGACCAAAAGGTCGGCGCCTTGAGACTTCATGTCCAGGCCGCGCGCCTCCAGTTCGGCGGTCACCAGCTGACGGACCTGGCGCTGAAGCGGGTCTTCTCCGACCAGGGAATCGGCCGTCACCGGCCGGTCATCGGCCCACTTCCAGCTCTGATAGCGGGAAAAATCGGTCGTCGGGCTGTAATGGTGCTGGTAGTGCGGCTGGGTGGCGCAACCGGCCGCCAGCAGCACCAGAAACAGGACAATCCACCTCATAACACCCTCCTTCGATACGTTCATGTTCATTTTAGCAGATGCCAAAACTGAGGCAGAGATCAGGATTCAGCCGCCCGCTCGGCATCACAGCCTCCCTCCTCCCGTAGCGGCAGACGCACCGGCTGGCCCGGAATCAGCGTGACCGACTGGCAGTTGTGGCGGATGTCGAGACTTTTGCCGTCCCGCAGCAGATAGATGGCCTCATCATGGTCCATTTCCACCGTCAGCAACTGGGAGCGCACCGTCAGGTGAAAACGTAATTTCCGGATCGCCGCGGGCAGGTGCGGCCGGAAGCTGATCTCTCCCTGTTCGTCGCGCAGGCCGGCAAAGCCGTAGACCATCACCATCCAGGTGCCGCCCATCGAAGCGATGTGGCAGCCGTCGCGCACATTGCCGCCGACATCGGCCAGGTCCATGAGGATGGCGTAGCGGGCGTAGTGCAGCGCCTTGTCCATTTCGCCAATCTCGGCGGCGACAATGCTCTGGATGCAGGCCGACAGGGACGAGTCGCCCGTGGTCAACGGATCGTAGTAGTCGAAATTGCGCCGCTTTTCCTCCTGGCTGAATTCACTGCCGAGCAGAAACATGGCCAGCACGATGTCGGCCTGCTTGATCACCTGATGGCGGTAAATGACCAGCGGGTGGTGGTAGAGCAGCAGCGGAAATTTGTCCTTCGGAGTCCGGGCCAGGTCCCAGATTTCGCGGTCGAGGAAGTTGTCGTCCTGCGGGTGGATGCCGGTCTCCTCGTCGTAGGGGATGTACATTCGGGCCGCAGCTTCGGCCCAGTCGGCGATTTCCTGCTCCTCCAGACCGGTCTTGTGCACCAGGGTGGCGTAGAAATCAGGCGCCTCCCGGCGCATGTGGGTCACCGTTTCGACGGCATAGAGCAGGTTCATCTTTGCCATCAGGTTGGTATAGGTGTTGTTGTTGACCACCGTGGTGTACTCATCCGGGCCGGTGACACCGTGGATACAGAACTGGCCGCCCTGGCGCGGATTGAAAAAACCGAGGTCGTACCAGAGCCGCGCCGTTTCCACCAGAATCTCCGCCCCCTCGTTGTAGAGCAGGGAGATGTCTCCGGTCGCCTGCACGTACTTTTTCAGCGCGTAGACGATATCGGCGTTGATGTGATACTGGGCGGTGCCGGCGGCATAGTAGGCCGAGGCCTCCTCGCCGTTGATGGTCCGCCAGGGGAACAGGGCCCCCTTCTGGTTGACCTCGCGCGCCCGCTGGCGGGCCTTGTCGAGCATCGAGTGGCGGAACTTGAGCAGGTTGCGCGCCACACGCGGCGCAGTGTAGGTGAGAAAGGGCAGAACATAGATTTCCGTGTCCCAGAAGTAGTGCCCCTCATAGGTCTGGCCGGTCAGGCCCTTGGCGGGGATGCCCGTTCCCTCGGCCCGGGCCGATGCCTGCAGAATCTGAAACAGGTTCCAGCGCAGCGCCTGCTGCAGTTCGCCCGCCGGGCGCTTGTGCAGCGCCGGGTCCCCTTCGACCTCGACATCGCTGCGCGACCAGAAATCATCGAGGTATTCGCGCTGGGCCTGCAGCAGGGCATCGAACCCGTCACGCATGCAGCGGTCCAGGGTGCGCTCGCTGCGTTCGGCGAGCTCGGTGCACGGGGCGCTGCGCGAGCTGTGATAACTGATGAATTTGATGAGCTGAATCGGCTTGCCGGGACGGGCGTCGACACAAAAGACAACCTTGCTGCCGTCTTCGAAATCCTCGGTTTGCGCCTCGTAGGGGCAATCGGTCGTCAACTGATGATCGACTCCGCAGGCAACCGTCATGCCGCTGTTGGCGACCTTGTGCGCCAGCAGCAGGCGCCAGTTCCGGCTGTGGTGCACCTGGGGCACCAGCACCCGGTGATTGAACCCGCGCGCCTGGCGCGGATCTTCCTCTCCGACCTGATTGGCCTGATTGCCGAGAATTTTGGAAGAAATCACCACCGGCGCATCGGCATTGAGCACCGTCACCTGGTAGGAGATGGCGGCCACATGCCGGTGCCGCAGGGAGACCAGGCGCCGGCTCTCGATCAACACCCGCTTGCCCGAGGCCGTTTCCCACAGCACCTCGCGGTCGAGGGTGCCGGCACGCATGTCGAGCACCCGCTCGTACAGCTGCAGACTGGCCGTGGGCAGATAGAAAGGCTCATCATCGACGTAGAGCTTGATCTGCTTGGCGTCGGTGACATTGAGCATGGTCTGGCCGGTTTTGGCGAATCCGTAGGCCTTTTCGCCGTAGACGATCGGCCAGGTTTCGTGCAGGCCGTTGATGAAGGTGCCGTTCTGGAAAGAGGGGCGCCCTTCATCATGATTGCCGCGCATGCCGATATAGCCGTTGCCGATGGCGAAGATGGTCTCGGTCTGGGCCAGAAACGGCTCATAATAGGCCGTTTCGATAATCTTCCACTCATTGATGGGATAAAGATGCTGGGGCGGGTTGAGGGTTTCGTGCCGGATCATCGCGCCTCCTCCCCGCTGTCGGCCGGAATCAGGACGCCAAGATCCTCCACCACAAGGTCCGCCCCCGCCGCACGGAGTCTCTCGGCATCCCCGTGCCGGTCGACACCGATCACCAGGCCGAAACCACCGGCGCGCCCGGCCTCAATTCCTGAAATGGCATCCTCGACCACGACCGCCTCCGGAGGGGCGACCCCCAGACGCTCGGCCGCGGTCAGGTAGGTGTCGGGCGCCGGCTTGCCCGGCAGGCCCAGCTCGGCGGCGACGTGGCCGTCGATCCGCTCGTCGAACAGTTCCTCGATGCCCGCGGCCCGCAATACCGCCGGGCAGTTCTTGCTCGCCGAAACCACCGCGGTGGCGATTCCGCGCTCACGCAGCCAGCGCACCAGCGCCACCGACCCCTCGAAAACATCAACCCGCTCCGAGGCAAGGATTTCCCCGACCATGGCGTCCTTGCGGTTGCCCAGACCACAGATGGTCTCGGCTTCGGGCGGGTCGTCCGGACTCCCCTCGGGCAGTTCGATGCCGCGCGAGGCCAGAAAAGAGCGAACGCCGTCGTAACGCAGTTTGCCGTCCACATACTCATGGTAGTCCCGCACCGAATCAAACGGTTCAAACGAGGAATTCTCCCGTGCCGCCCGACGCTTGAGAAAGGCGTCGAACATGCGTTTCCAGCAGATGGCGTGGATTTTGGCGGTGGCGGTCAAAACCCCGTCGAGATCGAACAGCACAGCCCGATAGGACTGCCAGTCTATCGTGGACCAAACAACCTCTTCACCCATGGAACACCCAACCTCCGATTCGTGGACAAACAGCCTTCCGGAACCAACCTTTCGAGCATAGCAGAACCGGCCCCGGAAACAAGAACGACCGTTGGCAATGCCAACAAAAGTTGTCGAAATGACATTCTTTTCGACCGAAATCCTGTTATCATTAACCTCTGACGTGCCGTCTCGCGCCCCAAACCAGCCCAGAACGCTGTCGGGACCATGATCGATCCTCTGTTTCGCGCCATACGCCAGCTCCAGACGTTCGGGGAGCGCGACTTTCTTGGCATCGCGCGGGTCCGGGTGCGACGCTACCTGCCAATGCTCTGCGTCACCCTGCACGACGGCCACGATTTTCCCCGGAAGCTGGAGACAAGCTGCCTCCTCTCCGATGCGGACCGCCTGTTTGAAGAAGACCCGCACACGGCCGACCTGCTCCGCCCCCTGCCCATCCTGCTGGCCGGCAGGGAGTCGCGCTACTATTACGATCTGAACCGCTCGGTGGCCGAGGCCTTTCCGCGTATCGCCTTCGGCCGCCAGGTCTGGGCCGGCGACGGCCATCCCGACATCCGCAACGCCCTGAGACGCCACCGCGCCTTCTATCGTCTGGCCGGCACCCTGCTGACGATCCTGACGCGCCGCTTCGGACATTGTCTGGTCATCGACCTGCATTCCTACAACGCCAGCAAGCATGACCGGCCCACACCGCTGTTCAACCTCGGCACCGCCGCCCTCGACATCCCGAGTCACCGCCCCCTGCTTGACCGGGTGCTGGAGGGACTTGCCCGTATCCATCTGCCCGGCATCGAAACGACCGTGGCCGAAAACGACGTCTTCCAGGGACGCGGTCATTTCGTCAACTGGGTCAGTCGCTGTTTCCCCTGCGCCCTGCCCCTCTGTCTTGAAGTCAAAAAGGTCTACTGCGACGAACACACGGGCGAACCCAACCCCGCTGTTTTTGCGGCGCTGTCGGACCAGCTGCCCCGTGCCCTGCATGCCATCTACCGCGCCTTTTTGGCGGAGCGGTCATCGAAGGATGCGTCGCCATGAGTCCGGTTTTGCGCCGCCTGCAGATTCAGCCCGGTGAAGCCGGGCCCTTCGGCTGGAGCGCCCTGGTCCTGCTGCTGGTCAACCTCGCCAGTTTTCTGCTCAACAACTACGGCGAAACCACTTTTCTGAAGCGTTTCGGGGTCGAATACCTGCCGCTGATCACCGCCGTCAATGCGGTCGTCACCTTTTTCCTGCTCAGCCTTTTCGCCGGCCGCATCGGCCGCATCCGCGGCGACCGCCAGCTGGTTCTGGTGCTGTCCGGCTATGCGATACTGGCACTTCTTCTGCGCCTGCTGGTTCCTCTCGACATCAAGCTGCTCTATCCGCTGATCTATGTCCTGAAAAGCCAGTTCACGATTCTGATTGCCTTTATTTTCTGGAATGTCGCCAACGATCTGTTCAGCACGCGCCAGAGCAAGCGCCTCTTTCCGGTGATAACCGCCGGAGGGCTTTTGGGGGCCATTGCCGGCAACCTGGCGACTCCGGCGCTGGACATGGTTCTGCCGACGGACGAACTGCTGCCGGTCTTCAGTCTGGTCGTCGGATTGGCCGCCGGCGGGACCCTGCGCCTCGGCCGTTACCTCCCCGCGTCCCGGGTCAAGGCGACCGCCGGAACGAAGCAAGGGTCCCTGGTCAGCGAACTGCGGCGCATCAGGCCGCTCTTCAGACAATCGGCCCTGATTCGCATCCTGTTGCTGCTGGCGCTGCTGCCCAATCTGGTCATCCCCATCATCAACTACCAGTTCAGCTTTGTCGCCGACATGTCCTTCGCCAGCGAAAGCAGCCTGATCCGTTTCTTCGGCTATTTTCGCGGCATCCAGAATGGTATCGCCCTGCTGCTGTCACTGATGATGGGGCGCCTGTACGGCCGTTTCGGGCTCGCCGTCTCGCTGATGTTTCACCCGGCCAACTATCTGCTGGTCTTCGCCGGGTTTCTGGTGCGCTTCGACCTGGTCACGGCCGTCTACGGCAACCTGTCGGCCGGCATCCTGCGCCGGGCCGTCAACACCCCGGCCGGCAATGCGCTCTACAGCCTGCTGCCGGAAAAGGATCGCGTCTTGGTGCGCTCCTTTTTGCGCGGCACCGTAGTGCGCGTCGGCATTCTGGCCGGTTCGGCCCTGCTCTGGTTCAGTAATATGGTCATGCACCCGCGCTACCTGGCCTGCTACGGCCTGCTCTTCGCCGGACTGTGGCTTGCCGCGGTCTGGCGTCTGAAAAAAATCTATCCACGTATCATCGCCGACCTGGTGGAAGAGGAGTTGCCCGACTTCCATCGCATGGGCCGAAACTTCAAGACCCTGTTTCAGGGGGCGACCTTTCGCGACACCCTGCTCGAACGCCTGCAGCAGGCCGAAGGGGACGAAGCGCGCTGGTGTGCCGACCTGCTGGCCGAGGCGGGCTACCGCAAGGAGCTCGATCAGGCCATCCTGGAGAAACTTCCCTCCTGCAATGACACCACCAGGCTGGTCCTGCTCCCTCTTCTGTCCGAAGGCGCGGGCCGCAGCATTCTCGATGTCTTCCTGGCCTTGCGCGATCCGGCCAAACCGCGCCTGATGCTCGCCCTGGCGCAAACGGCACGCAGGATTCTGGCCGACATCCCGGCCGAGGAGGAACGCCGGACCTTTGAGCTGGCCACGCTTCCTGAAGTCAAGGCCTGTTTTTTGCGCTGGCTGGCCGATTCCGACGCCGAGGGCTTCGATAGCCTGCTCGACCGCTGGCTGGCCGGAGACACGGCCGAACGCCGGGCCGCCTGCCTGGCGCTGGCCAATCATGGAGCGCCGCGCCATCGCGACCGTCTGTGCACGCTTTTGGCCGGGGAAACCGATGCCTCGGTCAAGGCCCTGGCCATCCGCGCCCTGCCCGGCATCTGCCCGGAAGAGACCCTGAGACAGGCCCTGGCCGGGCTGGACCACCCCGAACCCCAGGTGCGCCGGGCGGCCACGGCCGTTCTCGACCCGGCCGACCCGCAACAGATCAAGGCCCTGACAGGAGCCCTGACGGATCCGGACCCCGTGGTGCGGGAGACCGCCGTGAACGTTTTGCGGCGCACCCCGCGCCGCCATTATCCGCTGCTGCTGGAAGCCCTGGCCGACCCGCATCCCTGGAAACGGGACGGACTGTTGCAGGTCGCCCCCGACCTCGACCTGCACCCGGTCGATTACGATCGCGCCGCCAGGGCCCATCTGCGCCTGGCCCTGCAAGCCCGCCTGCGCCGGAAGGTGGCCGCCGACCTGCCTGACAACGCCGCGACCCGCCTCCTGCTGGAACACCTCGACGAAACCGCCCGCAGACAGACCGAAAAGGCCGTTCGCATCCTGGCCGCGCGCCAGCCCGGGGGGGAGCTGGAAGCGGTCTGGCACGGCCTCAATTCCGGCGATCCGCGCCGCCGCCAGGACAGCCTCGAAGCCCTGGAAAGTCTCCTCGACCGGCGGATGGCCCGGCCGCTGCTGACCTTGCTGGAGAACCGCGAGGACCGTGTTCTGCGGCGCCTCGCCGAACGGGACTTTCACCTGGTCGCCGGCAGTGAACGGGTCGAGTTTCTGCGCATGCTCGACGAGAACAACTGGATCACCCGGGTGCTGGTGCTGGAGGCGCTGGCTTCGGCCTATCGCGTCGCCCCGTA
>CAZCUR010000014.1:27199-38487 GCA_964501815.1 uncultured Geothermobacter sp. | reverse complement strand
TTGAGGGTGTCATCATGGGACACCTCAATCAGCTCCAGCTCAAACAGCACCTCGGAATCGGCCCGGTCGGCGGCGCGCAGGATCTGTTCGGCCAGGCGCACGACTTCCGGCTTGTCACGGATGACCAGGGCGTTGAGTTCTTCATGCACGTAAATCTTGCGCAGCTGCAGCATGGTGCGCAGCATGTTGACCGCTTTTTTGGCCTGAATATTCGACAGATAGAAGGTCTGAATCAGCTGGTCTTCATACTGCTTTTCCTTGTCCCGCGTGGCGGGATAAAGAATCACCGTCTTCGGATTGAGCACCCGCATGTTCAGCTTCTTCATCTTCAGAATCAGCTCCAGCGCCTGGGCGAAGCTGGCATGGTCGAGCTCAACGGAGACGGTCTCGCGTTCGACATCCTCGTCAAAAATGAAGGTGATGCCGGACAGACGTGAGAGAATCTTGAAGACCTCCTTGATCTTGGCGCTCTTGAATTTCAGGGAAATGGGCTCATTGGAAGCCACGTCCAGGTCGACGCCGTCCACTTCCGTGGCCACGGCGGCCCGCACCTTGTCCTTCAACTCCTGCGCCGATTCCAGCTCCGGAGCCAGCAGCAGCGCCTGGTCCAGGTTGGCCATGGCCTGGGTAAACCGGCGGGTACGGAAGAACTCTTCCGCCTGCCGGGTCAGCTCTTCGGCCCGGATACGGTTCTCCACCTGCTTCAGCTCCTGGGACGCCTGCTCCAGGGTCGGGTCGAGAGACTGTGCCTGGCGATAGGCCTTGACCGCATCCTGCAACAGCCCCTGTGCACGCGCCTGACGTGCCTGGCCCAGGACCTGACGGGCGGCCTTGCTCCGGATTTCCATGAGCCGCATGCGGTATTCGAGACTGTCCGGGTTGTCGGCCACGGCCTGGGTATACAGGGCAACCGCCTGCACATACTGCTGCTGCCTGGCCAGCTTTTCGGCCTGGACAAAGGCCTGCCTCGCCTTGTGGGTACTGCAGCCAGCCAACAGGCTCGCCATCAGTAGAGTCATCAGGAGCTTGCGCACAACACTGTTCATGGAAGACCTCACAGCAGCCCGTATCGG
Source organism: uncultured Geothermobacter sp. (assembly GCA_964501815.1). GTDB lineage: Bacteria > Desulfobacterota > Desulfuromonadia > Desulfuromonadales > Geothermobacteraceae > Geothermobacter. The sequence goes on along the minus strand of CAZCUR010000014.1, from coordinate 37,414 downwards.
TCAGGGCTGATATTTTTTGAAGGACCGCATCGGAAACCGCATCTGCCGGTTCGCCGGAGCGGGCGGGCTGAGGACGTTACCGTTTCCGTTCGTCCCGGGGCCCTGGGACGTTCCACCCATTTTGTCCTGCAACGACACCCGCGAGAGAACGGAACGCCCCTTCTGGCGAATGACAATCTCGTCGTCGGTCAGGCTTTCGACCTGGTATTCGCCGGCAGGGCCGAAAGTATCCCCCGCCGAGACGATGTAGAGATGCTTCTCCTCGGTAAGAAAAACCTTGTGTTTCTTTTGGGTTCGAACCTGACCCAGCAATCGGAACCGGGTTGGCGGCGCCTCGGCCGGCTGCGACTTCGGTGCCGGTGCAGGGCGCACAACCACGGGTTGCGGTTTCGGCGCCGGCTTCGGCTTCGGCGCCGGCCTGGCCGCAGGCCTGACGTAAAAGTTGAAAATATCCCGTTTGACCGCGGCCCCGCTGCCGGTCTCCCGCTCCAGCAGGTCGAGGCGCAAGGCCTCGCCGATACGGCGGCTCTCGGCGGCAACCCTGCCGGCCGCCTGCTCCCTTTTGACCTGACGGGAGATCCGCTCCTGCCGCGGCGAGGCCATCCAGGCATAAAAGGCGGCGACAGCGAGAATCACCAGCAGAACAAGCAGCAGCTGTTGCCGTTTCATGCCGCCCCCCTGCGAAAGTAGGTGGTCAGTTGCAGACTCAGGCGTACGCGCCCTTCATCCTTTGAGCCGCGTTCCAGGCGAACCTGATTGACCACGATGATACGCTCGCTCTTTTCGATCAGGTTGATAAAGGCCTTGACCTGACGGTAATCACCGCCAACGCCGAAGGAAAGGCCATACTCGACCAGCCCCAGCTCGGACAGCGGCTTGGGCTGATAACTGATGGCACGAATCTCCAGGCCTGCCTGCCGCGCGGTGTCGAACAGCTCCTTGATCAGCGCACTGAGACGCTTCTGGTCCGGAACCCGTTCCAGAAAACGCTGCAGGTCCTGCTGCCCCCGGGTAAAGGCCTCGCGCGGACTCGGGCCGGAGCTCTCCATCTTCCTGGCCTGCCGCATGCGCTTTTGCAACGCCAGAAACTGCCGTTCCCGCTGTTCCAGCTCCGGCTCCAGCTTTTGGCTGGTATAGAGCCAGAGGCCCGCATTGGCCAACAGCAGCAGAACCAGCAGGACTGGCGTCCAGCGATTCAGCCGCCAGAGAGCACCGAGCAGCGCCGCGGGCTTCATTGGACGCCTCCTATGACCTCGAGATTGAAACCCACGAGCCGTTCGCCCTGCTGATTCGGTTCAAGCTGCTGGGAGAGAATAAAGACCTCGCCAAAAAAACTGGCCTGCACAAGGTTGTCGAGCAGACGGCGCAAATCATCGACCTGTTTGGCTTCGCCGGCCAGCTGGATCTTGCCTTCCTTGAACATCGGCCGAACCGAACGGATGCGCACGTTGTCAGGCAAGACCTGTTCGAGATGACTCAGCAGCAGACTCCAGCGGTAGCTGTCCCGTTCAATGACCTGGTTGGCGAAGCGGATTTTTTTCAGCAGCGCCTGGAACTCTTCCTCACTGACAGGAGGCGCCTGGCGATCGATGCCCAGCTGTCGACTCATTTCGGCGATATGGGCATCCAGCCGGGCCATCTGGGTCCGGCCTGACGACAGATAGTAGATATGGCTGCCGAGCCAGAACAGGAGCAGGGCCGCGATGATCAGATAGACGGTGTAAACCGCTCTGCGGTTGAGATGCTGTTGGGTTGCCAGATTAATGGTCGGTTTCATGACCTCAGCCTATCATGCGCTCGGCGGCTCCCGCCGCGGCAGCCAGTCCCTTGAGCCGCGCGGCCGCCAGGTCCAGCGTGGCTTCGGTGTCGCGGTCAAAGCGCGGATCGAGCAGTTGCACCTCGGATTCAAACACGCTTGCGGCGGCATCCAGCAGTTCATCAGGATTTTGCCAGTCGGTATGCAGACAGACCCGGGCCCGGCTGAAGTCGTGCTGGGTTTCCCGTGTTCCGGCAAGGGACCGGTTCATTTCCTGGAACATCAGCGCCGCATCCGGTTCCAGATCCCGGCAGCGAACAAAAACCGTCCGATGGTCGACCAGACAGCGGATACTGAAGGTTCCGCCTTCGATGGCCAGCAAAACCGTATCCCCCCCCAGGTCGGCCACGTAACTGTACCAGTTGTAAAGCTGCGCGCTGTGAAAATCGATCAGGACCGCCTGCAGCCCGGCCTCGGCAAAGACCTGTTCAATCTGCTCGACAATCGCCCGGTTCACCATGGCCACCAGCACCCGGTAACGGCCATTTTCCTGCTGGCCCAGGACCTGGTAGTCGAGCTGGACATCCTGAGGAGCCCCCGGAAGATGGGCCTTGAGCTGCCAGCGCAGGATGTCAATCCCTTCCCTGTGGGAACTGAAAGGCGCCTCCACCTCCGTCAGCAGTTGCCGGCCGCAACTGTCCGGCAGGGCCAAAGCGACCCGCTCTTCGCCTCGGGCCAGCGGCGCGACGAGTTCGTGCAGCCGCCGGGCCATGCCTTCGCAATCGTCGCATATCGGTTCGCGGGAACCGGGGCGAACCAGGCCTTCGGGCAGTTGCAGCAGGCGCGCTCCGGTCACCAGCCGCCGGTGCCCATGACGCTGCATGGCCACAGCCTTGAGTTCCCGGGCGCTGATATCGACCCCCAAATAACAACGGCGTAAAAGTGCCACAGTCAACCCTCGATAAAGGTCACGCGATTGATTTCTTCCAGGCTGGTCATTCCCTCCACCAGCTTTTCGATAGCCGCCTGACGCAGAAAGACGGTCCCGGCTTCACGGGCCGCCTCCTTGAGCCGGCTTACCGGTGTCTTGCCGGCAATCATTTCCCGCAGGTCATCGTTCATGGCCAGCAGCTCAACAATGGCGCTTCGGCCATGATAGCCGGTGCCGTTGCATTCCCGGCAGCCAACCGCCTGATAAAAGGTCTGCCCGGCATACTGTTCCGGGGCCAGCCCGTTCTGCCGGAGCGTATCGGCATCATAGTGCACCGGTTTGCGGCAATGGACACACAGCTTGCGTACCAGACGCTGGGCGGCCACACAGTTGAGGCAGGAAACGAAATTGTACGGGTCGATGCCCATGTGCAAAAAACGCCCGAGGACGTCAAAGACGTTGTTGGCATGCACGGTGGTAAAGACCAGATGCCCGGTGAGCGCCGACTGGACGGCAATCTGGGCGGTTTCCGGGTCACGAATCTCGCCGACCATAATCTTGTCAGGGTCGTGGCGCAGAATCGATCGGAGGCCCCGGGCAAAGGTGAGTCCCTTTTTCTCATTGACGGGTATCTGCAAAATGCCCTTGAGCTGATACTCGACCGGGTCCTCGATGGTGATGATCTTTTCCTGCTCGTTGTAGATCTCGTTCAGCGCGCCGTACAGCGTGGTGGTCTTGCCCGATCCGGTCGGGCCGGTCACCAGCACCATGCCGTAAGGTTCCCGGATAAGGCGGCGCAGCCGCACCAGCTCCCGCTCGGAAAACCCGAGGACATCCAGGGTCAGCCCCTTGAGGTCGCGGGCGATGCTCTCCTTGTCGAGAATACGGATGACCGCATCTTCACCGAAGACACTGGGCATGATGGAAACACGAAAATCGATCGACTTGCCCTGCACGCGCACCTTGAAACGGCCATCCTGGGGAATCCGCCGTTCGGAGATATCGAGTTCGCTCATCACCTTGATGCGCGAAATGATGGGACTCTGAAACCGGGCATCAAGGGGATCGGTGGCCCGAAACAAAACCCCGTCGACCCGGTATTTGATAACCACGCCGTCCGGACCGGTTTCGATGTGGATGTCGGAAGCCCGCTTCTGCAGGGCATCGTACAGGGTCGAATCGATCAGGCGGATAATCGGGCTGGAATCATCCGTCAGCTTCTCAATGGAGAGGACCTCCTCCCCCTTGTCCGTCTCCTTGACCAGATGCAGCTTGAAATCTTCGGAGACTTCCTGAAGCATCTGCTTGCTGCCCTGGGCGCGCTCGAGAACACGTTCGAGCTGCCCGGCCGCGGCGACCACAAGGATCAGCTGGGTATCAAGCAGCAGCTCAAGGTCATCAAAAGCGGCGACATCCGAAGGATCGGCCATGGCAATGACCAGGTGATGCCCCTGCCGTCGAATGGGCAAAAACCGGTAGCGCTCCATCAAACCGGCGGGCATCTGTTGCAGCAGTTCGGCATCCGGCTCGAAATCACCCAGGTCGATATAGTCGAGATTGAACTGAGTCGCCAGCGCCTGCGCCAGTTCCTCTTCACTGAACAGCCCCTCGGCAAGACCGACCTGGCCGAAACGCCCGCCGCTGGCGGCGATCCGGTCCAGAATCAGCTTGACCTGGGCGGGCGCAAGCGCCCCCATATCGACCAGAATATCTCCCAGTTTTTTCCGCTGGAATTTCATCAGAACAACCTCTCAGCCCCCCACGGTGCCGGCCAGCTGGAAGATGGGAAAGTACATGGCGACCACGATACCACCGATCAGAAGCCCCATGCTGGCCATCATGACCGGCTCGATCATGGTGGTCAACCGATCCAGCCGTCGTTCAACTTCGGTTTCATAATAGTCCGCCACATCAGCCAGCATCTCGGGCAGGGAGCCGCCCTTCTCTCCGACGCCGATCATGCGCAGGGCGATATTGGGAAAAAAGCCGCAGCGCTCAAAACTGTCGGAAAGCCCCATCCCCTCCTCGACGCGCCGGACAGCGTTGACAACAGCCGCTTCCAGCACGCGATTGTTCAACGTGCCGCGGGCCATCTGCAAGGCCTGAACGATTGGTACGCCGCTGAGCAGGATCGTGCCCAGAGTCCGGCAGAAATTCAGCAGGGCGTACTCGGTCAACAAGGCGCCGAAAAAGGGGGTTTTGAGCTTGAAACGGTCGAACAAAAACGCGCCCCTTTCCGTCATCAGCGCCGAGCGCAGCAACACCACCCCCAGGGCGAGACCGGCGACAAGCAGCGGCAAGGCCTCCACCAGACCGTTGGCCACGGCAATAAGCACACGGGTCAAAAAGGGCAGCTCGACCTTGGCGTCGGCGTAGATCTGGCTGAAGCTGGGAACAACGTAGAGCATCAGGAACAGAACCACGGCGACCACGGCAAAGGTCAGCAGCATGGGATAAAAGGTGGCATTGCGCACCCTGGCCTTGATGGCTTCGATGCGCTTCTGATAGTCGATGAACCGGCTCAGGGTCACCGGCAGGTCACCGGTCCGCTCTCCGGCCCGGATTGAAGCGACATAGAGATAGGGGAAAAAGCGGGGATATTTGGCCAGCGCGTCGGACAGGGACGCTCCCCCTTTGACATCCTCCCGAATGCTGCGCAGCACATCGAGCATGGCGCCCGGTTCCTGGCGCTCGATCAGGGTGTCAAAAATCTGCAGGATAGGCAATCCGGCCTTGAGGAGAACCAGAAACTCCTGGTTGAAGGACAAAAACCTGCGGCTGGACCAGCGCCCGCCTGTCCTTCCGCCTAGTCCGGGTAAAAGGTGCCGACGAATACCGAAGACATAAAAGCCCTGCTCCTCCAGCTGTTCGCGCAACATGGAGGCATTGGCCGCCTCGAACTGCCGCTCCACGACCCGGCCGTCCGAAGTTCCGATTTTGCAGCTAAAGGTCGGCATGGCAGAAAAATGTAACACAACTTGTTGATTTTTTTTAGCCCAAAGCTGGGCCGCCGGGTTGAAAAAAAAGCCGGCCCCCAAAGGGCCGGCGGCACAACCGTTCACACAGAACGGGTCAGTAGCTCAGGGGGTTGTGCTCGACTCCGTGACAGTTGAGCAGACAGGAACCATGGCGGCTGCCGACTCCGGTCGCCTGAAATTCACGCTTGCCATCGGCATTCGGCAGGACCACATCCTCGTTGAAGCGGATGAGGTACTGGTACTGGCTGCTGCCATGGGCGTCGTGGCAGGTGTAGCAGGACGTCCCGGACAGATTTTTGGCCGGATTCCCCTGGATGTGCAGAGCATGATAGGGGAAGCTTTCGTTGCTCAGAATGCTGGTCCGGTCATGGCAGCTGTAGCAAAGCTCGTAGGCAAAACGGCTTTCGGGACGTTCGTCGGACGTGTCGTAATTCTTTTTCAACAGCCCCGGATAATTGGAACCGTGCGGCCCCTGGGGGCCTGTGGGGTCGTCACTGCCGTGGCAGTCGCTGCATGTGAGCTGACTGATCTCCCCGGCTTTTTCCTGGCGCTCATTGTACGGGGGCAGCAGGCTGATGACATACAGGTTGCGCCCTTCGGCCTCGACCGGGTGATAGGACTTGTTGGTGGGGGCGAATTCAGCGTGCTTGTTGGTCGAGCCGACAGGAAGGTTGGCGCTGTCGGAATGGCAGCGGTAACAGACTTCGTACTCATTTTCGATGGCGCCCTGAAAATTGCCGACTCTGCGTCCATACAGCCCCCGATACGGTTGATCCCTGTCGACATGATGCGGCTGGTGACAGTCGACACATTCCACATGACGGGCCGCATTCACCTGTTCTTCGGGCAGGCGTTCCTGGGGGTGATGGACACCACGGCTTTTATCCACCGGATGCCGGTAGGGTTTCTGAAACTCCCGGGCCATATTGGCCAGGCGGGCATCCCGGGAAAGCAGCCCCGCGCGCTCCATCGCTTCGCGCTCGGAATCCGATCCGTGGCACCGGAAACAGACCTCCTCTTCACCACGGATGGCCATGGCCATGCCGCGATGGCAGGCCCGGCAGGTCCGGGGCAGCAGCTCCTTGTTGCCATGTGCGCCATCGAGCACGGTCTGCTGGCGCCCCCAGCGCGCATGAGCCGGAATTCCCAAAACAACCAGAGCGGTTAAAACCGCAATCGAAACGGCAGCAATTCGTTTCATGGCAGATTATGTCCATTCGCCGGACCACCTGTTACGTGGTCTGTATGACATTGTGCGCAGGTCGCATCATAGTCGGCCTGTTCATCCGTCCCGCCCGAATCGTAGTTGGCCCAGAAAGGCAAGGTGTAGGTCGACCCGTTGTTGGTGTCCAGGTGCGGATTGTGACAGGTGGTGCACTGCATACGGTTCTGACTGTCCAGCTTGACATCAGGATCCGAGGGCAGAATGTAACCCGACTTGCCCGGCTGAGCGGTAATATAGGCCGCAACCGTCGCATCATAAACGAACGAAACCGGATGGCTCGCGGCAAAATCGAGGGTGGTGTTGTCGAGCGGGTCGAAAATCTTGGTCTTGTCGGTGATGGTGCTCTGGGTCATGGCGATGGTGACACCGTTGGCCATCTCACCGATGGCGGTGGCGCCGTCATGGCAGCTCAGACAGAGCTTGGTGGCGCCGTTGGGATATTCGACCCCGTTGGTCCCGTTGGTGACATATTTGCTGCTGGCGACAATGCCCGCATCGTCGATGGCGAGAACCGAGGAGTTGTAGAGAGGAAAACTGCCCATGCGCACCGGGTTCTTGCGGTTCCACAGGGGCGTCTGCGGCGTGCCGCCGTGCGGCGTGTGACAGTAGACGCAGATACGGGTGTCGTAATCCGAATCGGGGCCGTCGTCAACGGCCTTGGGTCCGCTGTGGGTCGCCAGACGCGACAAATTGTGCGGATTGTCGTTGACACCGTTGTTGTAGCCCAGCAGAAGGTCCTGGTGCGCGGACAGATTCACGGCCAAAAGACGGTCCGGCGCCGCCGAAAAGACCAGTGTCAGAACACTGAACCAGAAAAAAACGCCTCGTAACACCTGCATTCCGTCACCTGCCTGTCGAAAAAACACCATCCTGCCGTATTGATTGCAACGCAAATGCCAAACCTGTCAACATTCACGTTAGGGTTGTTTCAGATATTGCAGAACCTGGATACGGTGATTGTAGCTGTCGACGACATAGAGCCGGTCCTGGTCATCAAAACACAACCCCGCGGGAAGGGAAAAAGCGCCCGGCTTGCGCCCCGGTTCACCGAAAAAGAGCAACAGCCGCCCCGAACGGTCGAACACCTGAATATTTCCAAAGGCCGCATCGGCGACATAGACATGGCCGTCACTGTCGAGGGCGATCCCGCGCGGCCGGGCAAAGCTGCCCGGAATATCACCCAATTGGCCGATAGTCCCCAGACTGCGACCGTCTGCGGCAATCAACTCGACCCGGAAATTGATGGAGTCCACGACGTAGACTGTGCCGTCCCGGCCTACGGCGACGTTGGCAGGACGGTTGAAGTGACCGTCCTCGGTCAACCGGCTGCCGATACGCCGCAAAAGCCGGCCATCCGGGGAAAACACCAGCACCTCCCCCAACAGGACATCGGCGACATAAAGATTGCCGGTGCTGTCAAGGGCGAGCCCGGCCGGACGCTGAAAAAGTTCATGCGTCCAGACGGCCACCAACCCTCCATCCATGCCGGCGACCACGATCCGGCGCAAGGAGCCATCGGAGATGTAAAGCCGTCCCCTCTTCCTGTCGAGGGCCAATCCAAGAGGGGTATCAAGGCCCTGGTCGCCAAAATTGTTCAGCGCCTGACGCTGATTTCGACTCAAATCGAAAAGCGCGACGCGATGGGCCAAAGGATCGGAAACCCAGACCCGCCCTGCACCGTCCGCCACCACCGCATAGGGCGAGAGGAGCGGAACACGCTGCTGTTCGTCTCCCGTGAGCCAGGCAAGAAACTTCCCGCTTTTTTCCGTGGTCGCTACAGGAGTGCCATCAAAGGCATTCAAAAAACGAATCCTTGGGACATCGGGAGGCTTCGGCCAAACCAGATCCGTACCAGGTTTGGCCCAATCGGGATTCGCCTGCGGCCCGAGGCACCCCGTCAGAACCAGAAAAACGGCTGTGACAAACCAGCGCGGCATCATTTCAGAAAGACATCGACTTTGTATTTGCTTCGCAGACTGTCAAGCCATTCCTTGCGGATACGCTCTCTTTCCTCCTTCGCAAACTGCTGCCGCAGCTTGTCCTTCATTTCATCATAAGTCAGCTGGCGCGGCTCGTTGACCTCAACGAGTTTGATAATGTGGTAACCAAAGCGGGTGCGCACCAGATCGGAAATCTCCCCCGGCTTGAGCTTGAGCAGGGCCTCCTCAAAGGGCTTGACCGTCTGTCCCTCATGAAAGTAGCCCAGATCCCCGCCGACATATTTGCTGCGATCGTCGGAGTTGTAGTAGGCCAGATTGTAAAAATCTTCGCCGGCCCTGGCCCGCCGGAGCAAATCTTCCGCCTTTTGTTTCAGTTTTTCACGCTCTTGCTTGTTGGACGCAGGATCGACACGGATCAGAATGTGACTGGCCCGAAACTGCCTGGGGCGCATGAACCGGTCCTTGTTCTCGTCGTAGTAGGCCCTCACCTTCTCCTCGGGTACCTCGACCTTTTTCTCAACCGCCTCCTGTTCGGCTTTCTGTGCCAGAAGCTGCCGGTACAGGGCGGCCCGGTAGCCTGCGACCCCCTCATCTCCCGCAGCTTTTTCAAATTCTTCTTCGCTGGGATAGCGTTCCCGCAATTTCGCTATTTTTTCATCAATGACCCTGTTGTCCACAGACAGTTCGTTGTCGATGGCCCACTGGACCATCAGGGCCCGCTCAACCAACTTGTCAAGGGCCTCCTGGCGGATTTCAAGCTGTCGTTCGCGCGACACCCCGCCGTGGAACCCTCCCTTGAGAGGCAGTATTTTCTGGAATTCCCGGGCCAGTTCGAATTTGGTTACGGGCACATTGCCGACACGGGCAACCAGGTTATCCTGCTGCTGCGCCACGGAGGCGAACGGAAACAGCAGAACGACACCGAGCAAAACCGGAAGAAGCCTGGCAACATAAATCTTCATGGAAATCTCCGTTCAAATGGTTTGGTCCCTGCACCAGGGAAAGAACATATCGGCGTATGCTAACACAATGCCCAGACAAAAATGAACCACAGCTTATATCTCAAAGCCCGGACCCGGAAATAAAAAAAAGAGGCGAGCAACTGCTCGCCTCTTCGCAAAGGGGTGGCGGGGCTGACGGGACTCGAACCCGCGACCTCCGGCGTGACAGGCCGGCGTTGTAACCGACTCTACTACAGCCCCGTATCGGCACAAGCCATTCGGCTGGCCTTTTCTATTTCGACTGGTGGGCGAAACAGGGCTCGAACCTGTGACCCCCTGCTTGTAAGGCAGGTGCTCTCCCAGCTGAGCTATTCGCCCTGATTCTTAAAGGTGGCGGGGCTGACGGGACTCGAACCCGCGACCTCCGGCGTGACAGGCCGGCGT
>CAZCUR010000014.1:0-27099 GCA_964501815.1 uncultured Geothermobacter sp. | reverse complement strand
GGTGGCGGGGCTGACGGGACTCGAACCCGCGACCTCCGGCGTGACAGGCCGGCGTTGTAACCGACTCTACTACAGCCCCGCAAAGGTCAGACACAGAAATAGGAAACAGAAAATAGAAGAAATGCAACTTTACCGAACTATTTTCTGTTTCCTATTTCCACCCGGCCGCCCGCCGGCGGCCGGGCCAAGAAACAAAATCGGCTTGTCAGATCAGTTGACGGCGTCTTTCAGGGCCTTGCCGGCCTTGAACTTGGGCGTCTTGGCAGCAGGGATGTTGATCTGCTCACCAGTCTGAGGATTTTTGCCGGTACGGGCAGCGCGCTCACCGACGCTGAAAGTGCCGAAGCCAACCAGGGCAACCTTGTCACCAGCCTTGAGGGCATCGGTAACAACGCTGGTAAAGGCCGCCAAAGCCTTCTCGGCGTCAGCTTTGCTCAACCCTGCCTTTTCTGCCATCGCATTTACAAGATCCGCCTTGGTCACAACAAACCTCCAGTTATCTAAGATGAATAAAGCCCAGCTGAAAACGGCTTTCTTTATATCAGACGCTTTTTTTTCAAGTCAAGCAATTTAATCGCGTCAAACCGCCTTTTTTTCCGGGCCGGAAGCAGCCGCAGCTGCCGCAAAAAAACAGCCATTTTCCGGCCCCAAACAGCTAATGCCTGACCAGCTCGGAGGCCCCCTCATCATAGGAGGCGCTCTTCGGTTCCGATTCGATCTTCTCGCCCGGCAACAGGGCCTCGGCGAGGACCTGGTCCATATGCTCGACAGGGAGAATCGTCAAATCCCTGCGCACCTGGGCTGGGACGTCCTCAAGGTCCTTTTCATTGTCGCCGGGTATCAGCACCCTGGAGATACCGCCGCGCCGGGCGGCCAGCAGCTTCTCCTTGAGTCCGCCGATGGGCAGGACCCGCCCCTGAAGGGTGATTTCTCCGGTCATGGCCAGGTCGTGAGCCACAGGTCGACCGGTCAAAATCGAGGCCAGCGCCGTAGCCATGGTGATGCCGGCGGACGGGCCGTCCTTGGGAATCGCCCCTTCCGGAACATGAATATGCAGGTCGAGCTTATGGTAGAAATCCCGATCCAGCTCCAGCTCCCGCCAACGGGAGCGCACATAGCTGAGCGCGGCCTGGGCGGATTCGCGCATCACCTCGCCAAGCTTGCCGGTCACCGTCAACTTGCCCTGGCCCGGGAGCGCCACAACCTCGATATTGAGCAGCTCGCCGCCGAATTCGGTCCAGGCCAACCCGGTCGCCAAACCGATCCGGGCATCCTCCTCCCGGCGGCCGTACTTGTAGCGCGGCACTCCCAGAAACTTGCGCACCTGAACCGGCGTCACCTGGAAGGACCTGTCCTTGTCGGTGCCCTTGACCAGTTCACGGGCTATTTTGCGGCAGATCGTGGCAATCTCCCGCTCGAGACTGCGCACCCCGGCTTCGCGGGTATAGCGGCGCACGATCTCGTAAATGGCCTTTTCGGAAAAACGCACCTGCCCCTCTCGCAGCCCGTGTGCCTCCATCTGTTTGGGAATCAGGTAGCGCTGGGCGATGTGGAGCTTCTCCTCCTCGGTGTAGCCTTCAATATGGATGATTTCCATGCGGTCCTGCAAAGGCCGCGGTATCGTGTGCAGGGTATTGGCGGTGGTGACGAACATGACGTTGGACAAGTCATAATCGACATCCAGAAAATGGTCGCCAAAGGTGGCATTCTGCTCCGGGTCAAGAACCTCCAGCAGCGCAGAAGAAGGGTCCCCCCGAAAGTCGGTGCTCATCTTGTCAATCTCATCCAGAAGAAAGACCGGGTTTTTCACCTGGGCCTTGCGCAACCCCTGAATGATCTTGCCGGGCATGGCTCCGATATAGGTACGGCGATGCCCGCGGATTTCCGCCTCATCGCGCACACCGCCAAGGGAGATGCGAACAAACTTGCGCTTCATCGCCCGGGCGATCGACCGCCCCAGACTGGTCTTGCCGACCCCGGGAGGTCCGACCAGACACAGGATCGGACCCTTGATTTTTTTGGCCAGCGCCTGAACGGCGAGATACTCGAGAATGCGTTCTTTCACCTTTTTCAGGCCGTAGTGATCCGCCTCAAGAATCTGCTCGGCACGTTCGATGTCGATCTGGTCCCGGGTCCCCTTTTTCCATGGCAACGCCAAAAGCCAGTCAAGATAATTGCGCACCACCGTGGCCTCGGCCGACATGGGTGACATCATCTTGAGTTTGCGCAGTTCGCCCAGGGCCTTCTCGGTCGCCTCCCTGGACATGCGCTTCTTCTGTATCTTCTCCTCGAGCTCACGCAGTTCCTGCTTGAACTCGTCCTTCTCCCCCAGCTCCTTCTGGATGGCGCGCATCTGTTCGTTGAGGTAGTACTCCTTCTGGCTGCGCTCCATCTGGTTCTTGACCCGGGTGCGGATCTTCTTTTCGATCTGCAGGATTTCAACTTCCCGCTCGATGAGGGCAAGCAGCTGCTCCAGGCGCTCCACAGGATCGAAACAGGCCAGAAGGTCCTGCTTTTCGGTCAGGCGCACGTTGAGCTGGGCAACGATGGTATCGGCCAGGCGACCCGCCTGATCGATACCGCGCACCGATGCCACAACCTCGGAAGGGACCTTTTTGCTCAGGTTGACATAGTTCTCGAAGGCCTCGGTGACACTGCGAATCAGGGCCCGGGTTTCGGCGGTGTCGATTTCCGGCTCGTCGATCCGGTCGATGGAGACAAACAAACAGTCGTCCCGCTCAGCCAGACCGGTGATCCGACCGCGTCCCTTGCCCTCGACCAGCACCTTGACCGTCCCGTCGGGCAGCTTGAGCATCTGGATAACGGTCCCGACGGTTCCGACATCATAGATATCGTCGCGGCCGGGGTCGTCCTGCTTGGGGTCCTTCTGGGTGGCCAGAAAAATGGTTTTGCCCTGTTCCATGGCCGCTTCCAGAGCGTTGATGGAGCGCGGCCGTCCCACGAACAGGGGCGAAACCATGTGCGGAAAAATGACAATGTCGCGCAACGGCAACAAGGGGAGCAGGTTCCCGAAGACATCTACGGGAACCCGTGCATCTGTATAGTCAGTCATATGTGTACCTGTCGCCTCCTACGGGTTGACGCAGGCGCCTCAGGCCGATTCGGCACAGTCGTACAGAACAATGGGGCGAGACTTCTGGGTAATCGTGTCCTCGTTGATAACCACTTCCTTGACACGATCCTGTGAGGGGATGTCGTACATGACATCGAGCATGGCATTTTCAAGAATGGAGCGCAACCCCCTCGCGCCGGTCTTGCGCGCCAGAGTCTCCCGCGCAATCGCCTCCAGCGCCCCGTCGGTGAATTTGAGGGTAACATCCTCCATTTCGAACAGCTTCTGATACTGCTTGATCAGCGCATTTTTCGGTTCCTTGAGGATCTGGATCAGAGCGTCCTGGTCCAGCTCCTCCAGGGTGGCAACCACGGGCAGCCGGCCGACAAATTCGGGAATCAGACCAAACTTGAGCAAATCGACCGGTTCGACCAGGGAAAGGGTCTCCCCCAGGGAGCGGTCATCCCGGGAGCGGACTTCGGCACCAAATCCCATGCTTTTGCCGCCCACCCGGCGGGAGATAATCTCCTCGATGCCGGCAAAGGCGCCGCCGCAGATAAACAGGATATTGGTGGTGTCGACCTTGAGAAACTCCTGCTGCGGGTGCTTGCGTCCGCCTTTGGGCGGCACACTCGCCGTGGTCCCTTCGATGATTTTCAGCAGAGCCTGCTGGACACCTTCCCCGGAGACATCCCGGGTGATCGAAGGCGAGTCGGACTTGCGGGCGATCTTGTCGACCTCATCGATGTAGATAATCCCCTTCTGGGCCCGCTCAAGATCGTAGTCGGCCGCCTGCAGCAGATTGAGGATGATATTCTCCACATCCTCCCCGACATAGCCGGCCTCGGTCAGATTGGTGGCATCGGCGATGGCGAAGGGGACATTGAGTACCCGCGCCAGGGTCTGGGCCAGCAGCGTCTTGCCGCTGCCGGTCGGGCCAAGCAACAGGATGTTGCTCTTCTGGATCTCGACATCATCCTTCTTGCCGCCGTGCGCAACCCGCTTGTAATGGTTGTAGACGGCCACGGACAGGACCTTCTTGGCCCGTTCCTGGCCAATGACATAATCGTCGAGGATGTCCTTGATTTCCGCCGGGCGCGGCAGGTTTTCAAGGGCATCCAGAGATTCTTCCTCGAGTTTGGCCTCTTCGGCGATAATATCGCGACAGAGCTCGATACACTCGTCACAGATATAGACGGCGGGGCCGGCAATCAGCTTTTTCACTTCATCCTGCGACTTGCCGCAGAACGAACAGTTCAGGTCACTCGACCGGTCATCACGATGGCTCACGAATTACCCTCCGTATCGGGGTTTATCCCTTCCTGGTAACCATATCGTCGAGAATACCATACTCTTTAGCCGCCTGCCCACTCATGAAGAAATCCCGCTCGGTATCTGCGGCGATCCGCTCGATGTCCTGACCCGTATGGCGAGCGAGAATGGCATTGAGCTGCTCGCGCATCTTGAGGATTTCCTCGGCGTGAATCTTGATATCCGAAGCCTGCCCCTGAAATCCGCCAAGGGGCTGGTGAATCATGATACGGGCGTTGGGCAGGGCGTAGCGCTTGCCCTTTTCCCCTGCCGCCAGCAGAACAGCCCCCATACTGGCGGCCTGCCCGACGCAGATGGTGGAGACGGGAGCCTTGACGTACTGCATGGTGTCGTAGATAGCCAGCCCGGCGGTGACAACGCCCCCCGGAGAGTTGATATAGAGAAAGATATCCTTGTCCGGGTCTTCCGACTCCAGAAAGAGGAGCTGGGCAATCACCAGATTGGCGACATGGTCGTCGATCGGACCGCCGAGAAAGATGATGCGGTCCTTGAGCAGGCGCGAATAGATATCGTAGGCACGCTCGCCGCGGCCGGTCTGCTCGACCACCATCGGAATCAGGGTCATGTTCAAGCCTCCGCCTGTTCGTTTTCACTCTCGGCCTTTTCAGCCTCGAGCTCTTCCTTGCTCACTTCAACAATCTTGGCATTGTCAATCAGAAAAGCAAGGGTCTTTTCCTCGACAATCTGGTCCTTGAGCCCGGCTTTGGCCTCCTCGCTGGCATAGTAGTTTTTCACCGCTTCCAGGGGAGCGTTGGCCATTTTGGCGATTTCTTCGAGCTTGCCGTCGATTTCGTCATCGGCCACCTCGATCTTCTCCTGGCGGGCAATCGCCTCGAGCAACAGGCTGCCCTGCACCTGCTTGACCGCGGTCTGCCGGTACATGGAGGCAAAAATCTCCTCGTTCATGCCGAGCATTTCCAGAGTCATCCCCTGCTGCTGCATGCGGTTGCGGACATTCTGCAGCATGTATTCGAGCTGCTTGTCGACCATGGCCTCCGGCACGTCAATGGGATTTTTCGCCACCAGCGCATCGACAATGCGTTCGCGCAGGTCCCCCTCAATGCGGTTCTGTTCCTGCTGCCGGAAGTTCTCCTCCATCTGCTTTTTCAGATCATCAAGGCTCTCGGCGCCGAACCCCTTGGCGAAGTCGTCATCCAGTTCGGGAACGACCTTCTCCCTGATTTCATGCAGGACAACCTTGAAAACCGCTTTTTTGCCGGCCAGATCCTTGTTGCCGTAATCTTCGGGGAAGGTGACCTCGATTTCCTTCTCCTCTTCCCGCTTCATACCGACAAGCTGCTCTTCGAAGCCCGGGATAAAGGAACCGGAACCGAGCTCGAGCTGATGCCCTTCGGCACTGCCGCCCGGGAAGGCCTCCCCATCGACAAAACCGGTAAAATCGATGGTGACAAAATCGCCCTCGCGGGCAAGCTTGCGTCTGGAAACCTTCTGCTCGGCCCGCATCTGCCGCATTTCCTCGAGTCGATGCTCGATAACCTGCGGATCGAATTCGAACTTCTCCTTTTTGGCCTCCAGCCCGGTGTAGTCCTTTGCCACCACCTCGGGCTTGACTTCCACCTCGGCCACATAGGTAAACGGCTTGCCGCGATCGATGTCACCGCTTTCGGTAATCCGGGGCTGCCCCACAACCGGAACCTCGTTGTCCACGAGGGCCTTGAAATAGGTGTCGTTGATCAGTCGGGTAAAGACCTTTTCTTCCATCTGCGGACGAAAGTACTGTTCGAGCAGTTTCCGGGGAACCTTGCCCTTGCGGAAACCTTTGAGCTTGGCGGTTTTGGCGATTTCGGCATAGGCGCCGTCGATAGCCTGCTCGACCTGACCGGCCTCGACCTCAAAGGAGAGCCGGCGCCGGATGCTGCTGATTTCTTCGACCTTGACGTTCATGGATCTGTCACCTCGACATTAGGAATTTCGAACTGTGCCGCTACGGCTTTCAGGCAGCTTCGACGGGAGCACCGGCCCTGGTGCGAGAGGGGGGACTCGAACCCCCACGGCCCAGGCCGCTGGATCCTAAATCCAGTGCGTCTACCAGTTCCGCCACTCTCGCAGCAATCCGGAAAAAACCGACTGAAGAACCGTCCACGAGAAAACGAAAAGCCCACCCTCGCCGTTTGCCCCGCGACATCATATCGCGTCTTTTCGGTAACGGATCGGGCGGGCCATGGTTGATAAGGTGGGGTGAGTGAAGGGACTTGAACCCTCGACAACTGGAGCCACAATCCAGCGCTCTACCAACTGAGCTACACCCACCACAGGCGAAGCGAGATACTAACCAAAAGCCTTATGGCTGTCAAATGCAAAAGTGGCACGCCAGGAAGGACTCGAACCCTCGACCCACGGCTTAGAAGGCCGTTGCTCTATCCAGCTGAGCTACTGGCGCGCACGGGTAACCTGAAAATGGTCGGGGCGACTGGATTCGAACCAGCGACCCCCTGCTCCCAAGGCAGGTGCGCTACCAGGCTGCGCTACACCCCGACGGAGGCGGTATTTACCACGGCAACCTGCCGATTGCAAGGGCAAAACCGCCCGGCAAAAACCGGCCTGGCCAGGGATTCAGCACGGGGCACCGGACCTGGCACACTCCTACCCCGGGTCAAGCCAAATTATTTTCGGACAACAAGGAAGTTGCTTGCAAACATATTCGATTTGACTATTCTAAATTCCCATGCGCAGATTTCTGGAAAAAATCGGCGGCGAAACGCTCCACCTGCTCGAAACCACGGGCCGGATGGGCATCTTTCTGTTCCTCTGTCTCGGCCGGGTGCTCACTCCTCCCTACAAAATCAGGCCGGCCATTCAGCAAGTCCACTTCATTGGCGCCAAAAGTCTTTTCGTCATCCTGTTCACCGGCGCTTTCACCGGCATGGTTCTCGGCCTGCAGGGCTACTATACGCTGCGCAAGTTCGGCTCGGAGGGCCTGCTCGGCTCGGCCGTGGCCCTGTCCCTGCTGCGCGAACTCGGGCCGGTTCTGACCGCGCTGATGGTGATTGGACGGGCCGGTTCGGCCATTACCGCCGAAATCGGCATCATGCGCAATTCAGAGCAGATCGACGCCCTGGAATGTATGGCCATCGACCCGTTCCGCTACCTGCTGGCGCCCAAGTTTGTCGGCGGGCTGATCGCCATCCCTCTGCTGACCTTCATCTTTGACGCCATCGGCATCCTCGGCGGCTGGGCGGTCGGCGTCGGGCTGCTCGGTGTCAACCAGGGGGTCTTTTTCCAGTCGATGTACAAGGCGGTCGCCTGGCACGACATCAACATGGGCATCATCAAGGGATTCGTCTTTGCCCTGGTGGTCATCTGGATCTGTTCGGTCAAGGGCTTCTATCTGCACCTCGAGCGCAGCGGCGGCTTTGGCGCCGAAGGGGTCAGCAGGACGACGACCTCGGCCGTGGTGCTGGCATCGGTCTCCATTCTGGTCTGGGATTACCTGATCAGCGCGATGATGATCTGACACAGGAGGGGTTGTGACCAGCGATTACGTCATCGAGCTGTGCGGTGTGGACAAAAGTTTCGCCGGGCAAAAGGTTCTCGACGGGGTTGACCTCAGGGTTCGACGCGGGAGCACCCTGGTCATTGTCGGCGCCTCCGGACAGGGCAAGTCGGTACTGCTCAAACACATGCTGGGCCTGATGAAGCCGGATCAGGGCGAAGTACGGGTCCTCGGCTGCGATCTGGCGTCCTGCTCCCGCAAACGGCTGAACGAAGTGCGCAAACATTTTGGCGTGCTGTTCCAGAATGTCGCCCTGTTCGATTCCATGACCGTCTACGACAACGTCGCCCTGCCCCTGCGCGAGCGCACCCGACTGACCGAGAAGGATATCCAGCGCCTGGTCATGGACAAGCTGGCCCTGATGGGGGTGGAGAATGCGGCCCAAAAATTTCCGGCCCAGATCAGCGGAGGCATGCAGAAACGGGTGGGACTGGCGCGCGCACTGGTCATCGACCCGCAGATCGTCTTCTTTGACGAGCCGACCACCGGGCTGGATGTCAACAAGAGCAACGAAATCTACCGACTCTTCTACCGCGCCCAGGCCGAACTCGGCTACACGGCGGTCATCGTCAGCCATGATGTTCCCAAAATCTTCAAGCTGGCCGATGAAGTCGCCCTTCTGGCCGACCGGCGGATTCAGGGCCCTTTGAGCCCCGAAGACTTCCAGGTGTCCGCCAATCCCCATATCAGCAAATTCGTGGAATCGACCATGGGCTCGATTTACACCAGTGAGCTCGAGGAGCACGTCGAATGAAAAAATTTTCCGTGGAATTGGCCGTCGGACTGTTCATGGTGCTGGCCTTTGCCTGTTTCGCCTGGATCTCTGTCAAGCTGGGCGACGTGCGCCTGTTCGGCAGTTCGAGTTATCATGTCAAGGCGCGTTTCAGCTCCATCAGCGGCCTCAAGGTCGGCGCCAACGTCGAGATCGCCGGAGTCCGCATCGGCCGGGTCAGCGCCATCCGTCTTGATCCCGAAGATTATGAGGCGGTGGTGGAGATGGAAATCGACCAGGGGGTCGAGCTCCAGGACGACGCCATCGCTTCGATACGGACTGCAGGCATCATCGGCGACCGCTACATCAGCATCTCTCCGGGCGGATCGCCCGACCTGATTGAAGACGGCGGTGAAATCGTGGAAACCGAACCGGCCATCAATATCGAAGAGCTGATCAGCAAATATATCTTTGAAAAGGACAGTCAATGAGTCTCTCTTTGCGATTGACAGGCGTGTTTCTGCTGCTGGCACTGATTCTGGGTTGCCCGGCGCGACCGGCCTGGGCGGGCGACAGCGGCCCACAGGACGCCATCAGCCAGCCGAATGACCTTGACGATCCCTTTGACGACCCCTTTGACGACAATCCCGCCGGGAACGCCACCATCGCCGACCCGCTCGAGCCGGTCAATCGGGGCTTTTTCTGGCTTAACGACAAACTCTATGTTTTCCTGTTCAAACCGGTCGCCCGCACCCTGCGCATCATCCCCGAACCGGGACGTCTGGCCGTCGACCGCTTTTTTACCAACCTGGCCACTCCGGTGCGCCTGGCCAACTGCATCCTGCAGTTCAAGCCCAAAGCGGCCGGAACCGAACTCGGCCGGTTCCTGATCAACTCCACAGTCGGGCTTCTGGGACTTTTCGACCCGGCGGATCACTGGTTCGGCTGGAAAGTCAAAAGTGAAGACCTCGGTCAAACTTTCGGCCACTACGGCATCGGTCAGGGGTTTTACCTGGTCCTGCCGGTCTTCGGGCCTTCCAGCCTGCGCGACGGCATCGGCATGTTCGGAGATTCCTTCATCGATCCGATTTCGTCTCCCTGGTATGTCAAACTGAGAACCTGGGAGCAGATCGCCCTGAAGGCAACCGACAAGGAAAACGCCCTGTCCCTCGACCGGGATACCTACGACAGTATCCGAACCGAACAGCTTGACCCCTACCTGTTTGTCCGGGACTCCTGGGCCCAGCACCGACAGAAGAAAGTCGAGGAATGACATCCAAATAAATGGTAGAATGCACAGGCCCACGGACCTGCATTTCCATTGGAGGCGTTCATGCGCAAGTTCATCACCTTCATCCTTTTATCCCTTTCTCTGCTGGCCGGACCGGTTTGGGCGGCCAGTCCCACACAGGATATCTCCGCGACCGTCGATAAAATCCTGGCCCTGCTGCGCGACCAGACCATGGACAAGGAAACGAAGCGGCAGACCCTGACCGCCACCATCGAGGCCCGCTTCGACTTCGACACCATGGCGCGCAGCACGCTGGGCAGACACTGGAGAAAGGCGACCCCTGAGCAGCGGCAGCGTTTCCAGGAACTGTTTGCCAAACTGCTCGAATCGACCTATCTGGGTCGCATCGAAGCCTACACCAACGAGACGGTCAGCTACGGAGAGGAGAAGATGCGCGGCAACAAGGCCCTGGTGGAAACCAGTGTCCACTCGGGCAACACCGACATCCCCATCCACTACAAACTGGTGCACAAGGACGACGGCTGGTATGTCTACGATGTCGTTATCGAGGGCGTCAGTCTGGTGCGAAATTTCCGCAGCAGCTACGGCGCCATCCTCGACCGGAAGGGATTCGACCAGCTGTTTGCCCGCATGGAGGAAAAAATCGCCGAACTGAAGAAAAGCCGTCAGGGCTAACCCTCTGTGTTCCGTCTTATGAAAAAAAGTTCTTGTCGCCCTTGGCCCTCCATGCTATAAGCGAGCAAGATATAAAGGCAGGACACTTGATACACGTGAAGAACAACCCGCAACAACCTGTTCCACCGGCCGCACGCTGTCACCCAGTGTGCGGCCTTTCTTGTTCAATGGGGCCGCGCCCCCGCACAACCTGTCCTTCGGGACAAAGGAGCAAAGACAATGGCAGAAGGTGTAGTGAAATGGTTCAATGATGCGAAAGGTTTTGGTTTCATTGCCCAGGAGGAGGGCCCGGACGTTTTCGTCCACTTCTCTTCGATCCAGATGGATGGTTTCAAGTCTCTGGCCGAAGGGGATCGCGTCCAGTTCGATATCACCGAAGGGCAGAAAGGACCGCAGGCGGCCAACGTCGTCAAGGTCTGATTGAAGTTCCCTGACACTCTGAATTCAAAGCCCCGCGGGGAACCCGCGGGGCTTTTTTTGCGTATCCGGCCTGACAACAGGCCCGGTTCGGCTAAACTGAAATCCTGGGAGGGCCGCCAACGCCGCAGGCATAAAGGGGCCCGCCAGACAGAAGACATCCCCTATCCCGCAACACGATTCGGAGACCGGCATGACCGCTACAGACGTCCACAAGGGCCGGAACATTCACGGCTTTATCGTCACCGACACCATCGACCTGCCCGAACTCAACCTGCGTCAGATCCAACTGGTGCATGAGCGCACCGGTGCCCGTTATCTGCATTTGGCCGCCGACGATGACAACTGTCTGTTCGCCGCCTGTTTCCGGACACCACCGGAGGATTCCACCGGCGTCGCCCATATCCTGGAACACACGGTCCTGTGCGGATCCGAGCGCTACCCGGTCCGCGACCCCTTCTTCGCGATGATCAAGCGTTCCCTCAACACCTTCATGAACGCCATGACCGCCAGCGACTGGACCAGCTATCCTTTTGCCAGCCAGAACCCGAGGGATTTCGACAATCTGCTTGGCATCTACCTCGACGCGGTCTTCTTCCCCCTGCTGCGCGAGGAGGACTTTCTCCAGGAAGGACACCGGCTGGAATTCGATGAGGAGGGCAGACTCACCATCCAGGGGGTGGTCTTCAACGAAATGAAAGGGGCGATGGCCTCCCCTTCCAGCCTGCTCAGCCGGCGCCTGGCCAAAGCGCTCTACCCGACCACCACCTACCGGCACAACAGCGGCGGCGAACCGGAGCATATTCCCGAGCTGACCTGGCAGCAGCTGCGCGACTTTCACGCCCGCTACTACCACCCGTCCAACAGCTGGCTGTTCAGCTACGGCAACCGTCCCCTCGAACAGATTCTCGAACAGGTCGACCGGTTGGCCCTGAGCCGCTTTGAGCGCCTCGACGTCGACAGCGCGGTCCCACCCGAAAAGCGCCTGGAACAGCCGCGCCAGGTGGAAGAACGGTTTCCTCTGGATCCGGCCGAACCGCTCGCGGGACGCTCCATGGTGCAGATCGGCTGGCTGACCTGCGACATCGAACAGGGCGAAGAGAGGATGCTGCTGCACCTTTTGTCCCTGCTGCTGCTCGGCAATCCGGCCGCCCCTCTGTACCGCGCCCTGCTGGAAAGCGGCCTGGGCAGCAACCTCGCTCCGGGCTGCGGCTATCATGACGACAACCGCACCACCTGTTTTGCCGCCGGACTGCAGGGCACCGACCCGGACAAGGCTGAAGCCATCGAACAGCTGGTCCTGACAACCCTCGACCGGGTCGCCCGGGAGGGCTTCGATTCGGAACGCGTTGAGGCGGCCCTGCACCGGCTGGAATTCGCCAACCGTGAAGTGACCGGCGATTCCTACCCCTACCCTCTGCTGCTGCTCATGCGCCTGCTGGGCAGCTGGCTGCATGCCGACGATCCGGTCACACCGCTGAAACTGGAACAGCCCCTGGCCCGGCTGCGGAAAAAGCTGCAGGACCCGGATTTTCTCGGCCGGGAGATTCGCCGTCTGCTGCTCGACAACAGACACCGGGTCCGCCTGCTGCTGCGCCCGGATCATCGGCTGCAGCAGGAGAATGAAGAGAAACTGCGCGCCCGGCTCGACGCCATCGCCGCCAGGCTGACACCCAGACAGGCGGACGACATCCGGAACAAGGCGGAAATGTTGCGCGCCCGCCAGGAACTGCAGGACGACCTCTCCTGCCTGCCCTGCCTGACCCGGGAGGATATCCGCATCCACGAAACCGAAATCCCCAACAGGGTTATCGGCCAGAAGGGCCGGACCTTTCACTTTTTTCCCCAGCCCACCAACGGTATCGCCTATCTGCTGGGGCGTATCGACTGCGGCGCACTCGATGTCGAAGAACAGAGCGACCTGGCCATCCAGGCGTCCCTGCTGCCCCTGATAGGCTCCGGGGGGCGTGACTACCTGGAAAACGCCGCTCTGGCGGAACGCTACACCGGCGGCCTGCAGGCGGGGACGGACATCCTCGAACGTCCCGAAAACAGCGCGCGCTTCCGCGGTGACCTCGTCATTCGCGGCAAGGCGCTGGTTCGCAACAGCGCACCGATGGCAAACCTGCTCGCGGACATGGCCCTGGACCCGGATTTTGGCGACCTGGGCCGGATCCGGACGGTTTTGGGACAGATACGCACCTCTTTGGAAAACAGCATCCCCGGCTCCGGACACAGCTACGCCGCCCGACATGCCGCCGCCCGCCTGACGCCCGCCATGGCACGTCGGGAAGCCTGGAACGGCATCAGCCTGCTGCGCCGGGTACGCACACTTCTGTCCAGTGACGACAACGCCCTGCGAGAATGGGCCGAACGATCAGGACAGACCCTGAAGCGCCTGCTCGGCGCCAGCCCCCTGCAGACAGCCCTGGTGGCCGAGGACAAGGCTTTGGAGCAGCTTCAGAGCGTGGTCAGCGACTTTATGGCCCGGTTCCCGGCCGCGGCCGAAAAACCCTTGTCGGAGCAGCCTTTCAGCCCCCGGCCTGGACGCATCGGCCTGGCCACCTCGGTTCCAGTCGCCTACGTCGCCCGCAGCCATGCCACCGTCCCCTTCGACCACGACGACGCGCCCTTGCTGCTGCTTTTGGCCAAGCTCCTGAAATCCGGCTATCTTCATCGGGAAATCCGGGAAAAGGGTGGCGCCTACGGCGGTCTGTGCAGCTGCAATATCGAAGCGGGAACCTTCAGCCTGCTCTCCTACCGGGATCCGCATATCGTACGCACCCTTGAGGTCTACGACCGCGCCATCGAATGGGCCGCGAACGGCAAATTCGACCAACAGCAGATTGAAGAGGCCGTTCTGTCCGTATTTGCCGACCTCGACCGCCCCCTGTCACCAGGGGGGCGCGGCAGCCACGAATTCGCCAACCTGCTGCAGGGGCTCGGTCCGGAAAAGCGCCAGCAGTTGCGCCAGAAGGTGCTCGCGGCCACCCGCGCTGACCTGGCTCGGGCCGCACAGGTCTGGCTGGCCGACAACAGGGAACAAGGCGCGGTGGCGGTCATCGCCGGCCGTGACATGCTTGAGGCGGCCAACCGGGAGTTGCCCGGCGCTTCCCGGCTGGAGATCGAGCCTATCTAGCCCGTGCTGGTTTTGTAGCGGCCGTAGCCTCGGCTTTGAGGGGGTCCTCGGGCCAGGGATGCTTCGGATAGCGGCCGCGCATCTCCCGCCTGACTTCGGGGTAGCCGGTCCGCCAGAAGGACGCCAGATCGCGCGTCACCTGCAAAGGCCGGCCTGCGGGCGAGAGCAGATGAACCAGCAGGGGGACCCGGCCATTGAGCAGGCGCGGGGTCTGTGTCAGACCGAAAAGTTCCTGCAGTTTGGCCGCCAGGACCGGTTCCGCCCCCAGGTAGTCGATGGCCACGGACCGTCCGCTGGGGATGGTGATACGTGCAGGGAGCACCTGGTCCAGCCGCCGCTGCTGGGAATCCGACAGGCGCCCCAGCAACCAGGGCAGCAGGTCGATCCGTGAAGCGGCATCGCGATCCCGGACGCCGCTCAGCGCAGGCTGAAGCCAGGTCTCCAGCTCGGCCAGCAGCCCTTCTTCCGTCATGACCGGCCACCCTCCTTCCGGTTCATGGGCTCGTATCAGCTCCACCCGGGCACAGAGACCGGCGCAGCGTTTGTCCCAGCCCAGCCAGCGCAGCCCGTGGCGACGCACCTGGTCCAGCAGCACGGCCGCCACCTGGTCCGGGTCCCCTGGATGAGAGCGCCGGGCCAGCTCCACGGCTCCCAGGCGACGGACCTGCCAGGTCTCGACCCGTTCACTCTGGCGATTCCAGGTCACGACAACCTGCCAGTCCACCTGCTGTCTGAGGCGTTCGACCAGGTCCTCATCGAGGGAAGCCGCAGCATGAATCACCCCGACATCCTGTCCGGCAGAGACATCAAAGGGGAGCAGCCAGTTCGCCCCCCGGGCCGCTGAACGGGCGGCCAGGCGCGCACGCCGGCCGCCGGCGAGCAGATAAACGTCCTGTCCGGAGGCAATGCGCGCCGCGACCCGGTCCGGCCAGCCGGCCAGCAGCAACTCGGCCACCTCCCTTCTGCCGGCATCGGGCAGCTCCGCGCGACATCCAAGACGTCGGCACCAGTCGGCAAAGGCCCGGCTGAAGCGCCCGGTCCGCTTGGTCTGCTGGCGTTTTAACGCCGCCGTCAAATCACAGCCGCCGACATCCGCCGGACCAGCTTCCCCGACACCGGTGTGGCCTTCTTCCAACAGGGCGACCAAAGCCGCTCCCAGGGCAGGACAACCGCGACGCCCAGCCTCGATTAGCAACCTTGCCAAACGCGGATGACAGGGAAATTCCGCCATGCGGCGCCCGTCAGCCGTCAGCCGCCCGTGGTCATCAAGTGCACCGAGGGTCCTCAGCAGCTCTGCCGCCACCTGCAGCTGGCCCGGAGGAGGCGCATCGATCCAGGTGAGGGCCCGCGGCTCTTCCACCCCCCAGTGGTGCAGTTGCAGCAGCAGGGGGGCCAAATCCGCCACCCGAATTTCCGGCGGTGCGCTTTCAAGCAGCTCTGCGTCCTCCCCTTCACTCCACAGACGGAAACAGGTGCCGGGGCCGGTCCGGCCGGCCCGTCCGGCGCGCTGGCGGGCGCTGGATCGGGATATCCGCACTGTCTCCAGGCGCGACAAACCACTGCCGGGATCAAAGCGCGGCCGTTTCTCCAGCCCCGAGTCGACCACCACCGTGACGCCATCAAGGGTCAGACTGGTCTCGGCGATGTTGGTCGCCAGAATCACCCGCCGTCGTCCGGATGGCTGGAGGGCCAGATGCTGCCGGGCGGGCTCAAGCCCGCCATGAAGCTGAACCAGATCAAGCCCCTGAGTGCGGGCCTCTCCGGCCAGGGCCTCGGCAGCCGCGGCAATCTCTTTTCGCCCGGGGAGAAAGACCAGCACATCTCCGGCGGTTTGAGCGAGAACCCGGCGCAGTTCTCCCGGCAACCGGACCAGCACGTCTCCGCGAGTACGCCCGGGCAGATAGCGCACGGTCACGGGATGGCTGCGTCCGGGACAGTCGACAACGTCCAGACCCTCGCCCAGAGCCCGCCTGAGCGGCTCAGCTTCGAGGGTTGCGGACATCAGCAGCAGACGCAGGTCTTCACGCAGGCTCTGGCGGATGTCGAGACAGAGGGCCAGCGACAGATCTGCCTCGAGGTGACGCTCGTGGAATTCATCAAAAATGACCAGCCCGACACCGTTAAGCTCAGGATCCTTTTGCAGCCGGCGCACCAGAATCCCCTCGGTCACCACCTCGATACGGGTCTGTTCGGACACCCGGCTCTCGTAGCGGACTCGGTAGCCGACCGTCCGGCCGACCTTTTCGCCCAACTGGCCGGCCATGAACCGGGCACAGGCTGCGGCGGCCAGGCGGCGCGGTTCGAGCACAAGGATACGACGGTTCTGCATCCAGGGCTCGGCCAGCAAGGCCAACGGCACACGGGTCGTCTTGCCCGCGCCCGGTTCGGCGCGCAACAGGACGGGCCGATTTTCGGCCAGCGGCTCTTTGAGCCTGTCGAGAACGGCGTCAACGGGCAGAAAAGGCTGTAACCGGCTCATGCGACTTTGCGCAACAGGGCAAGATAGAAAGCATCAAAACGGGCACCGGGCAAAACCCGCACCGTCTGCGCCAGCTCCGGGGGAAGCTCCCGGCCGCGCCAGCTGCACAACCCGGGCATACCGGCGACCTCCGCAGGGAGAGCAATCGGTTCGATACACACCTGGGACCGGAAACGCTTCAGCAGCCGGGCAATGTTCAGTTCATTTTCTTCGGGAGACAAAGAACAGGTGCAATAGAGGATGGCGCCGCCCACCTTGCAGGCCTGCAGGGCCGAGACCAGCAGCCCCTGCTGCTTGCGCGCCATTTCCCGGACCTTGCGAAGGCTCCAGTGGGCCCAGCTTTCGGGATTGCGGCGGGAAAACCGCGCTTCGGAAGAACAGGGGGCGTCAAGCAGCACCCGGTCGAAGCGGCCCGGCACCTTGCGGCCGATGGTGCGTCCGTCGGCGAGGTAACACCTGACGATGTCGGCCCCCGCCCGCCGGACATTGTCAAGCAGGCGGTGAAAACGCCCCTTGACCGCCTCGACCGCGGCAATCCGGCCCCGGTTCGCCATCAGGGCCGCCAGCAACAGGGTTTTGCCGCCCGGGGCCGCCGCCAAATCGAGGACCTCCTCGCCCGGGCGGGGAGCGAGCAGCAGCGGCGCCAGCATGCTGGAGGCGGACTGCAGATAGATGCGCCCCTCGGCAAAAGCGGCGGAAGCGGTCAAAAGCGGCCGCTGTTCCGCAGGGACAAAGAAGGCGTGCCGGTACCAGGACACCGGCTGCAGGCGGCAGCCGAGTTCTTCCAGCTCGGCCCGGACGGCCTCGGTTGCGCCGCGCAAGGGATTGAGACGCAGGCAGACCGGCTTGTCCAGGGCAAAGCTTTGCCGGGCACTGTCCAGACAGCCTGGCGGCACCACCTCGGCCAGCAACGCCTCAAACTCTTCAGGCAAGGACGGCAAACCGGTCTCAGGCATGGGCGAGGATATCCACCAGCAGCTCGGCCACCGCAACCATATCGGTGACGCTCACCTGTTCATCGACGGTATGCACCTTGTCCATGCCGGTACCGAGAATCACGGTCCGGATGCCGGCCTGATTGAAGATATTGGCATCCGAACCACCGCCGGCCGCTGCGACCTGAAGCTGACGATTGCGACATGCTGCGGCTCGCAACGCCAGTTGAATGACATCCGCATCAACCGGCACATGCATGATGGGGTAGTCCGGCTGGATGTCAATCTGCACCGAAGCCCTGACCGTCTCCTGATCGATGACCCGGGCGCTTTCGGCGGCCGCCTGTTCCAGAGCCGCGGTCATGGCGGCGGTCTGGCGCTCGAGTTTGTCCGCATCGTGGCTGCGCGCCTCGCCCACAAGACGCACCCGGCGCGGCACGATGTTGCAGGCCACGCCCCCTTCGATGGTGCCGATATTGGCCGTGGTTTCGGCGTCGATGCGCCCCAGCGGCATGGCGGCGATGGCACGGGCGGCCACTTCGATGGCAGACAGCCCTTTTTCCGGAGCGATGCCGGCATGGGCCTCACGCCCCTCGATGACCACCTCGAATCTGTTGGCCCCCGGGGCCCGATGGATGAGCCGGTCGACACCGTTGGTGTCCAGGGCGAATCCGCGCCGTGCCCTGAGCTGCGAACAGTCGAAATGCTTGGCGCCGAGCAGACCCAGCTCCTCACAGATGGTGACAACGATTTCAAGGGGAGGATAGCCGATTCCATGGCGCTGCGCCGCTTCGAGCGCTGCTATCAGCTCGACGATGCCGGCCTTGTCGTCGGCCCCCAAAACCGTCTGGCCGGCACTGCGAAAGATATCCCCGTCGAGAACGGGTTCCACCCCGTCGCAGGGACCGACGGTGTCCATGTGAACCGTGAACAGAAGCGGCTCCCCGTCACGGGTTCCGGGCAGGCGCACCAGCAGGTTGCCGACCTCGCCCCCCACTTTGCGGCCGGCATCATCCTCGGTGACCTGACCTCCGAGCCGTTCAAACCGGGCACGCAGGTGGCGCGCCATGGCTCCTTCCTGTTTGGAAGGGCTTGAAATGGCCGCCTGCAGTCTGAACTCCTCGACAAGGCCTTGTCTGTCAACGCGCATACAGGACTCCTCCAAATGGTTTGAGGCAACCTAACGCAACTGGGGGCCACATGCAACCGCCGAGCCGCTGTGGCTGGACAGTCCCTTGCTCTTCCTGCTAGCATGATGTGATTTCCTATTTCACTTCGAGGGGTCCCGGGCCATGACCATTGACTTTCAGCCTCCCAAACAGAGTACGGCCGGCCGCCGCCGTCGCCGCTGGCCCCTGCCTCTGCTGGGGGGCCTTCTGGCCGTGCTGGTTATCGCCGGTCTGCTGCTGACCCGGGAACCGGTGGTCAACCCGACCGAAGCCCGAACCGCCCCGGAAGCGGAAATCAAGGCCCCCGCCTCACCGCCGCCGCCTCAACCGACTGTCATCGAGGACACCATTGCTCCGGGAACGACGCTGACGTCCCTGCTGGGGGATTATCTGAGCCCGGCTGACATTCTGGAGCTGTCGCGTCAAAGCAAAAAAATATTTCCCCTGTCGCGCATCTGTGCCGGTCAGCCTTACCGGCTCTGTGTCCTCGACGGGGAGGTGCGCCGCTTTGAATACGACATTGACGGCGAGGAGCAGCTGGTCATCGAACGCAAAGGGGACGATTTTGCCGTTGAACGCGTCCCCATCGACTACGACATCCAGGTCGACCACGTGCGCGGCACCATCGAATCGAGCCTGTTCGAGGCCGTCTCCGATATCGGCGAACAACCGGAGCTGGCTCTGGCTCTGGCCGACATCTTCGCCTGGGACATCGATTTCATTCTCGACATTCGCACCGGCGACAGCTTCCAGGCGCTGGTGGAAAAACGCTTCCGTGACGGCAAACCGGCCGGTTACGGTCGGGTTCTGGCGGCGGAATTCCGCAACCGGGGCAAAACTTTCCGGGCCTTCTGGTTTCAGGACGGCGACAACCCGCCCTCCTATTACGATGAAAAGGGCAACAGCGTGCGCAAGGCCTTCCTCAAGGCGCCGCTCAAATTCAGCCGCATCTCCAGCGGATTTACCTGGAAGCGGTTCCACCCGATTCGCAAGACCTGGCGCGCTCACCCGGCCATCGACTACGCCGCCCCCATCGGCACCCCGATCAAGGCGGTCGGTGACGGCATTGTCAGCCGCAAGGGCTACACCAGAGGCAACGGCAATTTTGTCGAGATCCGCCACAACAGCAGCTACAAGACCCTCTACCTGCACATGAGCCGGTTCGGCAAGGGCATTCGCAAAGGTGTCCGGGTGCGTCAGGGACAGATCATCGGCTATGTCGGCCAGACAGGTCTGGCTACCGGCCCCCATCTGTGCTTCCGCATGTACAAAAACGGCAAGCCGGTCAACCCGACCAAAATCAAGTCGCCCGCCATGGCCCCGGTTTCCAGGAAAAACCGCGAGGCCTTTTTCACCATGATCCAACCGCTGATTGCCCGGCTCGAGCAGCCCAAGGACGGACCGGTCCTGCAGGCACTGAATACGGTCCCCGGAGACCGGGATATTCCGGGTGACTGATGATGAAGCCGGCAAAAGCCCTTGTGTATCTGGCCTTTTTTCTGTCCCTGTTCCTGACCGCCTGCAGGTCCGGCTACCCGAACAAACCTGATACGACCTTCTTCACCTTCGACGGCCGGGTCGTTTTTGTCGGCATTGAAGGGGGATTTTTCGGCCTTGTCGACGACCAGGGCAACCGCTTCCTGCCCGACAGACTGCCCGCCGACCTCATGCGCACCAATCTGCCGGTCCATGTCCGGGCCAGATTTCTGCCGCCGGCTCCCGGCTTCCGCATGTGGGGACGGCGCATCCACATTGAGGAGATAGCCCCCCGATGAATTCAGCCTGTCACATCCAGAGCTTTGAAAGTTTCAGTGAATCGCTGCCGCAGGCTCTTGCGGCCATCGGCGCGGCGGAACGAATCGCCGGGGAAAAAACCATTCTTGTCAAGCCCAACCTGGTCACCGACGATCCGCCGCCGGTCACCCTGCCGGTGGAGGCGGCCCTGGTCCTGGTGCGCTGGCTGCGCAACCACACTGATGCCCGCATCATCATCGCCGAGGGCACCGGTGACCGGCTCCATTCCACCATCAAGGTCTTTGATCATCTCGGCTACATGGCCCTGGCCGAACGCTACGATCTGAAACTGATCGACCTGAACGAGGCCCCCACCGTTGAGCTGAGTCGGGACGACTGCCCGGTTTTTCCCGTCTTCCATCTGCCGGCCATTCTGCAGGATGCCTTTGTCATCTCATTCGCCGTCCTCAAGGCACACAGCCTCGCCGGTGTCACCCTGAGCATGAAGAACATGATCGGCTGCGCGCCGCCACGCTTCTACCAGCAGGGCGGCCACTGGAAGAAATCGGCTTTCCATCGCCGGGTGCACCAGGCCATCGTCGATCTCAACCATTACTGCAAACCCGATCTCGCCCTGATTGATGCCAGCGTCGGTCTGTCTGAGCATCATCTGGGCGGACCGGTCTGCAACCCGCCGGTCGAACGTCTGGTGGCCGGGTTCGACCCGGTGGCGGTCGATGCCGCCGGCGCCCTGTTGCTCGGGCGCGACTGGCGTGCTATAGAGCATATTCAGCTGGCCGACGGCCGTCTCGGCCGGGCCGGGGAGGGGGAAGCCGCCTGGCGGCTGTCACAGGAGCCGTCGACGTCTGCAAGGCATTGATGCCGTTCTCAAACCATCTGGAGGGAAGCGTGTCCCCATCCGCCCCAGTGATGAAACGGCTGGCGCTGCTGCTGTTGCTGGCGCTGCTGTTGCCTGTGTCCGGGCAGGCGGCGGACCGCTCCGTCCTGCTGCTGCACTCCTACCATCCCGATTTTCCCTGGACCCGGGCCGTCGACCGGGGCATCCGCAAGGTGCTGGACCAGCTGCCGGCACCCCCCACCATCTACACCGAGTACCTCGACAGCAAACGATTCGCGCCGCGCCAGCAGTTTCCGCGCATGGCGGCCCTGCTGCAGAAGAAGTACCACAAACGGAAACTTGACCTGATCCTGACCAGCGACGACAACGCCCTCGCCTTTGCCCTGGAGTACCGCAGGGAGCTCTTTCCGGGCGTTCCCATCGTCTTTTGCGGCGTCAACAATCTCGAACGCCACAACCTGAACCGGCATGACAAGGTCACCGGAGTGCCGGAGCGCTTCGACATCCTCGGCACCCTGCGCCTGGGACAACGCCTGTTCCCCCACGCAACCACCGTTGCCTTTGTGAGCGACTCCACCACCACCGGCCGGGTCAATCTGCGCGAGGCCATGAACCTGCGCCAAACCTTCGGACCAAATCTGCAGTATCGCTTTCTGGTCGAACTGACCCGGGACGAACTGGCCGAGGCGCTGCAAGGCCTGCCGAAAGAGAGTCTGGTCATCAACCTCGGCTTCTGGCGCGACCGGCACGGCGAACTGCTCAGCAACCGGGAAAGCATGCGCTTACTGGCTGCCAACAGTCCGGGGCCGGTTTTGACCTTGTGGGACTTCATGGTCGGTGAAGGCACCTTGGGCGGTTTTGTGGTCAACGGCGAACGTCAGGGAGAAACCGCGGCCCTGATGGCGAGCGAAATTCTCCAGGGGGCCGACCCTGACCACCTGCCGGTTCTCAGCCAGAGCCCCAACACCCCCATGTTCGACTGGCAGGCGATGCAGCGTTTCGGCATCAAAACCGACCAGCTGCCGAAAAACAGCGTGCTGCTCAACCGGCCCGATGACTGGCTGGCAGAAAATCGGGGCAAGGTCTGGGCCGTGACCCTGCTGCTGCTGTTCGAAACCGGCCTGATCGCCCTGCTGCTGTTCAACATCGTCCGGCGCAGACGCTCGGAGGCCAAACTGCGCCAGCGCGATGCCGATTTTCGCAAACTGATTGAATCCTCCCCCATCCCCATGCGCGTCACCCGGCTGGGGGGAGAGATCATCTACGTCAACCGCCAGTTCACCGAACTGCTCGGCTACCGGCGGGAGGATATCCCGACCATGAAGGACTGGTTCGAGGCCGCCTACCCCGACCCGGACTACCGGCATCAGGTTGCGCGCTTCTGGCATGACCAGGTGGAAAAGAACACCCGCTTCGGCCAGCCGATCGAACTGCGCGAATGGACCGTGCGCTGCAAAAACGGCCGCGAGCGGGAAATCGTCTTCGGCCACACCCAGCTCTCGGAGCTGGGTATCACCACCCTGTTCGACGTCACCAGCCGTAACCGGGCGGTGCGTGAGCGCCAGGCCTTTGAACAGAAGGTCCAGCAGGCCCAGAAGCTGGAAAGCCTGGGGCTTATGGCCGGCGGCATCGCCCATGACTTCAACAACCTGCTCATGGGCGTGCTCGGCTGCGCCGATATCGTCAAAAACCGCCTGCCTGACGACAGCCCGCTGCAGGAACCGGTCAACCTGATTCTCCGCTCGGCCGAGCGGGCCGCCGACCTGACCGCCCAGATGCTGGCCTATTCGGGGCGGGGCAAGTTCGTCATCGAACCGGTTGACCTGAATCAGCTGGTGCGTGACATGAGCGAACTATTGCGCACGGTGATCAGCAAGGACGCCACCCTGACTGTTGAGTTGGCGGAAACACCGATCCCCGTCAGGGCTGATGCCACCCAGCTACGCCAGGTGATCATGAACCTGATCACCAATGCCTCGGATGCCCTGGAAAACGGGCCGGGGCAGATCACCGTCCGCACCGGGGTCATCGAAGCGGATGCGGCCCTTCTGGCCACCGGCGTCATCGAGGACTGTGTGCAGCCGGGCCGGTATGCCCTGTTCGAGGTGGCCGACACCGGCATCGGCATGGATAAGGAGACCCTTGGACGCATCTTCGATCCCTTCTTCACCAGCAAATTCGCCGGACGCGGTCTGGGGCTGGCGGCGGTGCTTGGCATTGTGCGCGGACACAAGGGGACCATCCTGATCGACAGCGTGCCTGGCCAGGGCAGCCGTTTTCGCATTTTGCTGCCGCTCGGCCAGGACGAGCCGGCGCAAACACCGAAGGAGGGAGGCGGGGACCATGCCGAGCTGGCCTCCAGGGTCGGCACGGTGCTGATCATCGATGACGATGCCACCGTCACCCGGACCAGCCGCATGCTGCTTGAGGCCCACGGCTTCGAGGTCCTCACCGCCGACGACGGCGAGGCCGGTCTGGAGCTGGCAGGTGACAATCTTGACCGCATCGGCCTGGTGCTGCTCGACCTGACCATGCCCGGCATGAAGGGGGAGGAGGTCTTTGCCCGCTTGCGGCAGATGGCGCCCCGGCTGAAGGTTGTTCTTTCCAGCGGCTACACCGAGCAGGAGGCCATCGACCATATGGGCGCGCAGGCTCCGGATGCCTTCCTGCACAAGCCCTACGACGGCGAGCGTCTGCTCCAGGCCATCGCCAGGGCTGTGGGCGCGGAGACGGGCGTCCAACCCGCCTGATGAATTACCTGGTCCATCTCTACCTGTCCGATCCGGAACCGGAGGTGCGCCTCGGCAACCTGCTCGGCGACTGGGTCAAGGGCCCCCTTGATCCCGGAGCCTGGCCGCCCGGGGTCCTGCGCGGTCTGCGCCAGCACCGCGCCCTCGACAGTTTCTGCGTCAGCTGCGAACCGGTGCGCCAGAGCCGCCGACGCATTCATGCACGCTTCGGCCACTGGCGCGCCGTGCTGGTCGACATCTTCTACGACCACCTGCTCGCCGCCGACTGGCACAACCATCATACCCGGCCTCTGACCGCGTTCGCCGCCGACTGCTACCGGCTGTTCGATCTCTATCACGACATCCTGCCAACCAAATTCCGGCCGGTCGCCGCCAGGATGCGCACGCACGACTGGTTGAGCAGCTACGCCGACCCGGCCACCGTCCCCCTGGTGCTCGGCCGCATGGCCGAACGGGTGCGCCGCCCCAATCCCCTGGCCGCAGGCGCCGGTGAGCTGAAGCGCCACCGGAACGAACTGCAAACCGATATGCGGCGCTTCCTCCATTTGGCGCGTGCCTTTCTGAACGCCTGACCCTGCGGCAGAATGATTTTCTGCTAAACTGAAATCTCATCCCCATCACCACCATAACCCTCTCCAGATGAGACGCACGTTATGAAACAGCAGGACCAGCTCAAGGCCATCGCCGACATCTGCCTCTCCATCGACCGCAAGGCCGAAACCATCTATCAGCTGCTGATGAACAGAGCTCCCACGGAGGAGCTGCGCGCCTTCTGGCAGCACATGCGCGACGAGGAGGCCGAACACGGACAGTTCTGGGTCGCCCTGAACCAGGCGATTGATGACGGCAAGATCCCGATGGTGTTCGACAACCCGGGCGAGGTCTATTTTGAATTGCTCGATATCGACCGGCAGGCGGACCGTTTCATCGCCAGCCAGCCGGAAAACATGAGCGTCGGCGGCGCCTTCCGCGCCGCCTACAAGATGGAGTTCTTTCTGCTGCACCCCTCCTTCGAGGTGCTGTTTCAACTGGCCGAAGAACGCGCCGGCATCCCCTCCCCCCACGACGACTACCAGGAGCACATCCAGGAATTCCTCAAGGCCTTCACCAAATACGGCGGCACCGACCTCTCCCTGGAGCTGGCCGGTGACTTTCTCATTCACCTGTGGAAGGAAAACCGGCGCGCCGCCCGCCGGCTGCTGGAGCTGCACGGTCTGCGCAGCGTGGTGCCGGCCTGCGCCGGCTGCGGTAAGATCCGCGACAAGGAAGGCAACTGGATCGGCAGCGACGAGTTCATCCGCCGCGCCCTGAACAGCGATATCACCCACGGCGTCTGTCCGGACTGCATGAAGGAACTCTATCCGGGCGTGCCACAGCCCGAAAAGAGCTGATCCCCCCGGGACGCACAGAAGCGGCGCCCGCGATTGGGCATGACAGGGGCTGCAGGAAACCTATCTTTTTGGGCGCGGGTCGACCAGCAGTTGCCCCTTCCAGTCGACCACCTCCGGGTCCATCACCAGGGCGGCGGGAATAAAGGTGTCCAGTTCACGGAAGGCACGCCCGGTCAGCTGGTGGTAAAAAGTGCGCAGCAGTTCGGCTTCACGCGCGAACAGGGTGGTGAAGGGGTGGGTCGCCACCTGCGCGACCTCCAGCCGGTTGCGGGTGCACAACGCCGAGGAAAAATCGCCGCCGTCGGGATCGAGGGCGGGCAGGCCGTGCAGCCGGCAGGTCATCGGCCGCACGTCATAAAGCAGGCAACGGCCGCGCGCATCCAGCAGGGCGCAGGGCGCGTCGTTGCCTCCTGCGACGGTCTGCCACTCCTCTTCCGGCAGGCCGTTGAGCAGAAAAGGCTGCTGCCAATGGGGCCAGTGCTGCCGCAGCCGCTCCATCTGCCGCCGGGCACTCTTTTGCACCCCGTTCCGGGTGGCCTGGGGCAGCCGCTCCAGCCCCCGCCGCAAACAGAAGGCCTCCAAAAGACTGATGTCGAACAGCCCCCGGCAACAGGCGCTGCAGCCGGAACGGCACTGGACCGCACCGGCGGGCAGCTGCGCCACCGCGCCGGCGAACCAGGCGTCCACCTCGGCGAACAGCTGCCGCTGCGCTGCGATGAAGGGGGCGACCGTCACCGGAGGTCGAACTCGGCCCAGACCGGGCAATGGTCGCTCGGCTTGTCCATGGCACGAATGTCGTAGTCGATACCGGCCGCCACCAGCACCCGCACCAGCGGCTCGGTCACCAGCAGCTGGTCGATGCGCAGCCCCCGTTTCGGCTCCCGTTCAAACCCGCGCGAACGGTAATCAAACCAGCTGAAGCGATCCGTCACCTCCGGATGGAGATGACGGAAGCAGTCGGTGAGTCCCCAGCCCCTCAGCCGTTCATGCCAGGCGCGCTCCTCGGGCAGGAAGGAGCACTTGCCGGTGCGCAACCAGCGGCGGGCATTCTCCTCACCGATACCGACATCGGCATCGAAGGGCGCGATGTTCATATCGCCGATCACCACCAGCGGCCGGGCCGGATCGCATTCGGACTGAAGATAGTCCTGCAGGCGATCGTAGAAGTCGCGCTTGTTGGGGAATTTGGTCGGATGTTCCCGGCTTTCGCCCTGAGGGAAGTAGCCGTTGATCACCCTCAGGGTACGACCGTCCTCCAGGGAAAAGTCCCCGATAATGCAGCGCCTCTGGGCCTCGCCGTCCTCGCCCGGGAAGCCCCTCCGCACCTGAAGCGGCTGCTGTTTCGACAGCAGGGCCACCCCGTAGTGGGTCTTCTGGCCGTGAAAGGCGACCTGGTAGCCGAGTGCCGCAATCGCCTCGACCGGGAAATCAGCATCCTGTACCTTGGTCTCCTGCAGGCCAATGATGTCCGGTTCGTATTTGGCCACCACCGCCTCGAGCTGATGCAGCCGGGCGCGAAGGCCGTTGACGTTGAAGGATACGATTTTCATGCCATCTCCTAAAATCTTCCCTCCCCCCTGGAGGGGGAGGGTCAGGGTGGGGGGGGAAGGTCATCTCACGCCCCCTCCGGGGGCCGTGTCAGCACGTCCAGGAACTCCCCGCCGAACC
>CAZCUR010000013.1:0-39312 GCA_964501815.1 uncultured Geothermobacter sp. | reverse complement strand
TCGGGGACGTTTTCATGACCGGAGCCTTTGGCTCCGCAACGACTGGAGGAGGAATTGACCATGAGCAAGTACGTCTATTTCTTCGGCAACGGGGAAGCCGAAGGGAACGGGCAGATGAGGGATCTGCTCGGCGGCAAGGGAGCGAACCTGGCCGAAATGACCAGCATCGGACTGCCGGTGCCGCCCGGGTTCACCATCACCACCGAGGTCTGCACCGAGTTTTACAAGAACGACCGCAACTATCCCGAGGGACTGCGCGAGGAAGTGGCCCGCAACCTGGCGCGGGTCGAAGAGCTGA
Source organism: uncultured Geothermobacter sp. (assembly GCA_964501815.1). GTDB lineage: Bacteria > Desulfobacterota > Desulfuromonadia > Desulfuromonadales > Geothermobacteraceae > Geothermobacter. Next base: position 39,014 of record CAZCUR010000013.1, on the reverse strand, counting down.
TGGGCAAGCGCTTCGGTGATCCGGACAACCCGCTGCTGGTGTCGGTTCGTTCCGGTGCGCGCGCTTCGATGCCGGGCATGATGGATACCGTCCTCAATCTCGGCCTCAACGACGAGACCGTTCAGGGTGTCATCGCCCGCAGCGGTGATGAGCGTTTCGCCTGGGACTCCTACCGGCGTTTCATCCAGATGTACGCCAACGTCGTTCTCGGCATGGACGGCGACATCCTCGAACACCTCCTTGAGCAGATGAAGGAGCGGCGCGGTGTCAAGCAGGATACCGAGCTTTCCGCCGCTGATCTGAAGGAACTGGTCAGCCAGTTCAAGGTGCGCGTGCGCGAGGAGCTCGGCCATGACTTCCCGCTCGATCCCCAGGAACAGCTCTGGGGCGCCATCGGCGCCGTGTTCGGCTCCTGGATGAATCCGCGCGCCATCACCTACCGGCGCCTGCACAATATTCCCGCCGACTGGGGCACCGCTGTCAACGTCCAGTCGATGGTGTTCGGCAACATGGGCGATGACTGCGCCACCGGGGTTGCCTTCACCCGCAATCCGTCCACCGGCGAGAAGGTTTTTTACGGGGAGTTCCTGGTCAACGCCCAGGGGGAGGACGTGGTCGCCGGCATCCGCACGCCCCAGCCGATCAACAAGGACGGCAGCGATTCCGATCTGCCCTCCATGGAGGAGGTCCTGCCCGAATGCTACGCCCAGCTGGTGGAGATCAAGAATATCCTCGAAAAGCACTATCGCGACATGCAGGATATCGAGTTCACCATCGAAAAGGGCAAGCTCTACATGCTGCAGACCCGCAACGGCAAGCGCACCGCCAGGGCGGCGGTGAAAATTGCTGTCGACATGGTGGATGAAGGGCTGATCAGTGAAGAAGAAGCGGTGCTGCGCATCGAGCCGGATCAGCTCGACCAACTGCTGCATCCGACTCTCGATCCCAAGGCGCCGCGTGAAGTTATCGCCAGGGGCCTGCCGGCCTCTCCCGGCGCGGCCAGCGGCGAGGTGGTCTTTACCGCCGACGAGGCCGAGGAACTGGGCAAAAAGGGGCACAAGGTCATTCTGGTGCGGGTCGAGACCAGCCCCGAGGATATCCACGGCATGCACGCCGCCCAGGGGATTCTGACCGCGCGCGGCGGCATGACCTCGCACGCGGCGGTGGTTGCGCGCGGCATGGGCAAATGCTGTGTTTCCGGCTGCGGCGACATCCGGGTGGACTACCAGGCCCAGCAGTTTGTTACCGCCGGCGGTGTGACCATCCGCAAGGGCGATCTGATCACCCTCGATGGCTCCACCGGCGAGGTGATGAAGGGCAAGGTGCCCACGGTCGAGCCGGAGCTGACCGGCGAGTTCGGCCGGCTGATGGAATGGGTCGACAAATTCCGGCGCCTGCGCGTGCGCACCAATGCTGATACGCCGCACGACTCCAAGGTGGCGCGCGCCTTTGGCGCCGAGGGGATCGGCCTGTGCCGCACCGAGCACATGTTCTTCGAGGGGGAGCGCATCATGGCGGTGCGCGAGATGATTCTCGCCTCCGATCTCGAAGGACGCAAACGGGCCCTGGAGAAGATTCTGCCAATGCAAAAAGGCGATTTCATCGGCATCTTCCGCGAGATGAAGGGGCTGCCGGTCACCATCCGCCTGCTCGATCCGCCGCTGCACGAGTTTTTGCCCCAGACCGACCAGGAAATCAATGAGCTGGCCGAGCAGATGCGTGTCAAGCCTGACGTGCTTCGGGCCAAGGTCAACGCCCTGCACGAATTCAACCCCATGCTCGGCCATCGCGGCTGCCGGCTGGCGATCAGCTATCCGGAAATCTACGACATGCAGGTGCGTGCCATCATGGAGGCGGCCTGTGAGCTGATCAAGAACGAGGGCTTCGAGATTGTGCCCGAAATCATGATCCCGCTGGTCGGCGAGGTGAAGGAGCTGGCCATCCTGCGCGCCAATGCCGTGCGCGTGGCCGATGAGGTGATCGCCGCCTACGGTGTCAAGGTCGAGTATCTGATCGGTACCATGATCGAGCTGCCGCGCGCGGCTCTGACTGCCGACGCCATCGCCCGCGAGGCCGATTTCTTCTCCTTCGGCACCAATGACCTGACCCAGACCACCTATGGTCTGTCGCGCGACGACGCCGGCAAGTTCCTTCCCTTCTACATCGAAAAGGAGATCTACCCGGTCGATCCCTTTGTCGCCCTCGACCAGGAAGGGGTCGGGCAGCTGGTGCAGATGGGCTGCGAGAAAGGACGTGCGACCCGCCCGGACATCAAGCTCGGCATCTGCGGCGAGCACGGCGGCGAGCCCTCCAGTGTCATCTTCTGCCACCGCATCGGCCTCGACTACGTCTCCTGTTCCCCCTTCCGGGTCCCCATCGCCCGGCTGGCGGCGGCCCAGGCGGCGCTGATGGATGCGTAACGAGTCAACCGATATCCAAAGGATGGCTGCAGGGCCCCGGCTGTTAGCGGGGCCCTGCCTGTTTGCCCGGATTGTCCGTAAAAAAGTCGGCTGAAACGGGCGACAGTTCAGCACCTCCGGCCTTGTCCGCTCTGGCGTTTTGACAAGGTGTGGCAAGGCCCGGCACACGCAACACGGTGCCGGGCCGGAACCTGGCCTCCCCAACAATTCCGAGACAGGGAACAGGGTTGTTGCTGGGTTGGTGAAGGCTTAAGCTGGTTCCACTATCCCCCATGAGGTGAGACGAAATGAAAATCGTTGTACTCGACGGCTATGCCGCCAACCCCGGAGATCTCGACTGGAGTCCGCTGGAAGCCTTTGGCGAGGTGGAGGTTTATGAGCGCACTCCGGCGGACAAGGTTCTTGAGCGCTGCCGGGAGGCCGAGATCGTGCTGACCAACAAGGTCCCCTTCGATGCCGAGCGTATCGGGGCGCTGCCCAAACTGCGCTATATCGGCGTCACCGCCACCGGTTACAACATCATCGACCTGCAGGCCGCAGAGGAGCACGGCGTGACGGTGACCAACGTGCCGGCCTACTCAACCGCCTCGGTGGCGCAGATGACCTTCGCCCTGCTGCTGGAGCTGACCCAGAACGTCGGCCACCACAGCCACCTGGTGCGCTGGGGACACTGGAGCGAGGCGCCCGATTTCTGTTTCTGGGACAAGCCCCTCATCGAACTGGCCGGTCTGACCATGGGGCTGGTCGGTTTCGGCCAGATTGCCCGGGCGGTGGCCGGCATCGCCGCTGCCTTCGGCATGAAAGTGCAGGTTTTTACCCGTTCACCGGAAAAATACCGCAACCAGCCCGAATACGCTTCCGTTGCCTTTGTCGACCTGGAAGAGCTGCTGCGTACCAGTGATGTGGTGTCGCTGCACTGTCCGCTGACGCCGGAGACCGACAGGCTGATCAACGCCGAGCGTCTGGGCCTGATGAAGCCGGGCGCCTATCTGATCAACACCGGCCGCGGCCAGCTGGTCGATGAAGACGCCCTGGCCGCGGCGCTGAAGCAAAAGCGCCTGGCCGGAGCCGGGCTCGATGTCCTTTCGGTCGAGCCGCCGCCGGGCAGCAATCCGCTTTTGACCGCGCCCAACTGTTTTGTCACCCCGCATATCGCCTGGGCGACCCGGGCGGCACGCCAGCGTCTGCTCGATACCGTCATCGCCAACGTCGGGGCCTTTGTCGAGGGCAGGCCGCAGAATGTGGTCAAGGAGTAGGGCAGGTCAAAGGCGGAAGGCGAAAGGCTAAGGGGATAGACTGGCCTTTTGCGTCGGGATTCTGAGCGCATGGATTTTCATCCCCTGCATTCCTGGGACCTCGACTATCGGGCGGCCATCGCGCTGCAGAAAGAACTGTCTGCCCGCGTGGTGCTTCAGAACCGTCTGCCGCACGAGGTGCGCCTGGTGGCCGGGGTCGATGTTTCCTACCGCAGACACGGTGAGACCTTTTTTGCCGCGGTGGTGGTCCTCTCCTGGCCCGATTTGCAACCGGTGACGGCCGCCTCGGCGGTCGACCGGGTCTCTTTTCCCTACATTCCGGGCCTGCTCTCCTTTCGCGAACTGCCGGTGCTGCTGAAGGCTTTTCGCCGGCTCGATGTCCATCCGGATCTGGTGCTGGTGGACGGGCAGGGGATCGCGCACCCGCGCCGGTTCGGTCTGGCCTGTCATCTAGGGCTGTGGCTGGATGTCCCGAGCATCGGCTGCGCCAAGAGCCGACTGGTGGGGGAGGGGGAGGAGCCCGGCATCGAGGCCGGGGCGCACAGCCCCCTGCGGGATGGCGACGAGGTCATCGGGGCCCTGGTGCGTACCCGTACCGGGGTGCGCCCCCTGTACATCTCCCCCGGTCATGGCGTCGACATGATGGCGGCTGTCGACTGGACCCTGCGCTGCTGTCGCGGCTATCGCCTGCCCGAACCGACCCGGCAGGCGCATCTTTTGACCAATCGGCTGAGGCTGGAATTCGAGAAAGAATCAGGCGGGAGGGAGAGCTGAGTCCAACAGCCGGCGCAGCTCATCGGCACATTGGGCATCGATGCTGCCGCGCTCCAGGGCAATGTCGACGGCCTTTTGGGCCAGGGTGCAATAGATGCGTTGCAGATCGGCGGGCAGCTCCCGCATCGCTTCGAGGTGGGCGGTGACGGTTTGCATATCCCCTCTTGAGATTGGACCGGTCAGGGCCTGTTCCGGACCCAGGGCGCTCAGGTTGCGCACCGTGCCGGTCAAAAGCGGCTTGAGCAGCTCAAAGGCCTTGTCGCGCTCAATGCCGCAGGCGGCCATGATTTCGCAGGCGGCGCGGGTGTTGGCGATCAGGTGATTGCACAGCACGCTGGCGGCGGCGTGGTAGAGCGGTTTTTTCTCCCCTTCCAGGCGAAAGGGTTTGCCCTTGAGTGCTCTGGCCAGGCGAATGCCCAGGGAGAGAACGGCATCGCTGCCCTGCACCGAAATCGGTGAGCCGGGCAGATTCTTCACGCCCATGACCGAATCGGCGAAGGTCTGCAACGGGTGCAGGGCCAGCACCTCGATGCCGCGCTCCGGATCGCGTCCGAGGATTTCCGCGGGATGGTAGCCGGAAAAATGCACCAGTACCGTGCCGGAGCGCAGCGGCAGCTGATGCAGTTTGCGGGCGACCGGCACCAGGGCGTCGTCCGGCACGGTCAGCAGAATCAGCTTGGCATCGGTGACCCGCTCCATGTCGGTGGTCGCCGCATCCGGGCGGTCGGCGAAGCGGGCCGCCTGCCGGGCCCGCTCCGGATCGCGGCTGACGATGGCCACCGGGGTGAGGCCGGCTTCGACCAGCAGGCGGGCGACCGCCTGGCCGAGCCGCCCGGGACCGATCAGGGCAAAGCGGCGCCTCATGCGACCGACACCTCCAGAGTGCCGACCTGGTCGATTTCGGCTTTCAGGCGGTCTCCGCAGCTGATCGGGCCGACTCCGCTCGGTGTTCCGGTCAGGATGATGTCCCCCGGCTCGAGGGTGAAGATTTCAGAGATTTCAGCGATGATGCGCTCGACCGGGCGCATCATCTGTTCGGTGTTGCCGTCCTGGCGCAGTTCGTCGTTGACCCACAGGCGGATGCCGAGCTGTCCCGGATTGTCGATCCGGTCGGCGGGCAGGAATTCCGACAGCGGGCAGGCGGTGTCGAAACCCTTGGCGATATCCCAGGGCAGCCCCTTCTTCTTCAGTTCGCTCTGCACGTCCCGCAGGGTCAGGTCGATGGCGACGCCGTAGCCGGCGACATACTCTCGTGCCTGTTCGGCCGGGATGTCACGCCCCTCGCGGCCGATCAGCAGCGCCAGCTCGACTTCGTGGTGGCAGTCCTGCGACCAGGAGGGGATGCGAATCTGTTCGCCGTCGCCGATGACGCTGGTGGCGGGCTTGGTGAAGATCACCGGACGTTCGGGGATTTCGTTGCCCAGTTCGCGGATGTGTTCGACGTAGTTGCGGCCGAGGCAGACGATCTTGCCGATCCGGTAGCTGCGGCCGTCGCGAAGGTGTGCGCTGTGCATGGCAGGGGGTGCTCCTTTGCTGGCGAAGGTTGATTCTCTTCGAGCATAGCCGTATCCATTCAGGCGGGCAAGAGCCTGTCCGAACATGTTATAGTGGGCCGACTTTCGTGCTGGAGAAGGAACGATGCTGCTCCCCATTGGCGACGCCCCCAATCCCCGTTCGACCCCCTGGGTGACCCGCGGCCTGATTGCCGTGAACGTCGCCGTCTTCCTGCTGGTGACCCTGCCCCTGTCGGGGCGCCATCCTGATCTGTCCGATCCGGTTCTGTTCGACTACTTGCGTGCCATCCATGCGCTCACTCCGGCGGATGTCAGGGCGGCTTTGAGCCATCTTTCAGCGTACGACCTGTTTGTATTCAAATATGGCTACCGGCCGGCGGCTCCGTCCCTGGTCAGCCTGGTGGCCGCCATGTTCCTGCACGGCGGCCTGGCGCACCTTCTGGGCAATATGCTCTTTTTGTGGATTTTCGGCGACAACGTCGAACACCGCCTCGGTCCTGTCCGCTATCTGCTCGCCTACCTGGTCACCGGCATCGCGGCCACCCTCTTTTTCGCCCTGTTCGTTCCCTCCTCCCAGGTGCCGCTGGTCGGGGCCTCCGGCGCCATTTCAGGGATTCTGGGTTTCTATTTCATCTGGTTTCCGCGCAACCAGGTGAAGATGCTCTTCTTTTTCTTTTTTCTGCTGCAGGTCATCGAAATTCCGGCCCGGTTTGTTCTCGGTTTTTACCTGATTGTCGACAACCTGCTCCCCTTTCTGCTCAACGGCGGCGGAGGCGGTGGCGGGGTTGCCTACGGCGCCCACATCGGGGGATTTCTTGCCGGTGCGGGGCTGGCCTACTGGGGGGACCGGCTGGCGCCCGCCTGGCGGGTGCGTCGACAGGCGTTGCGTGAGGACAATCGGGATGCGCGGCGACCTGTTGCGGAGGACCCGGCCGCGGTTGTGCTGGAGCGCCTGCGCGCCGGCGAGCCGCTGCGGGCCGCGGCCCTGTACCTGCGACTGGCCGGACGGGGCGAACGCCTGCGCGTGCCGTCGGAGGCTGTTCTCGAAATGGGAGAAGCCCTGCTCGAAGCCGGCCGTGCCGACGAGGCGCTCAGCCTGTTTCGCCGCTTCATCAGTGACCGTCCCGGTGACGAGCTGCTCAGTCGTGCCTGTCTGGGCGCCGGTCGGGCGATGATGCTGCGGCCGCGCTGCCGGACCAGCGCGTGGCACTATTTTCTCGCCGCCGTCGATACCGCGCGTAGCGCCGAGGATGCCGCCCGGGCGCGGGCCTGGTTGTCCCGCCTGCGCGCTGACAAAGGGAAGGAGTAACGGTGTACTGGTTTTTTGACTACGACCAACCCCTGTTCCGGCCGCCCTCCGAAGCGCGGTCGCTGATCTTCCAGATTACCCTTGGCTGCAGCCGCAACCGCTGTACCTTCTGCGGCATGTACAAGATGAAGGACTTCCGTCTGCGGCCGGTTCAGCAGATCGAAGCAGAAATCCGCCGTATCCCGGAAGCCCACCGTGCCCAGGTGCGCCGCATCTTTCTGGCCGACGGTGACGCTCTCATCTATCCCCAGGAAGGATTGCTGCAAATCCTCGCTCTTCTCAACGAGGCGTTCCCGGCCCTGACCCGGGTGGGAAGCTACGCCTCTCCCAACGCCCTGGCCGGCAAGAGTGTCGAGGAACTGGCCGCCCTGCGCGAACGTCGGCTGCGCATCCTCTACTTCGGCCTTGAATCGGGGGATGACGCCACGTTGGAGCTGGTCGACAAGGGGTACGACAGCGCCGAGATGGAGAGGCTGTGCCAAAAGGCGCTTGCGGCCGGCATGAAGCTGTCGGTTACCGCCATTCTCGGGCTGGCGGGCCGGGCACGCAGCCGTGAGCATGCTTTGGCGACCGCCGACTGGGTCAACCGGGTGTCGCCGCACTATTTTTCCCTGCTCACCATGTTCCGGCGCAACAACGAGGAGCATTTTGCGCGTATCGAGCAGCTCAGCAACGGCGAGGTGCTGGAAGAGGCGCTGCTGCTGGTGCGCCACCTGAATCCGCGCGGAACCATCCTGCGCTCCAACCACGTTTCCAACGCCCTGCAACTGGCCGGCAGCTACCCGAAGGATCGGGATGCGGTTATTGCCCAGGCCGAGCAGGCGCTGGTGCTGGCACGGCGTTATCCGGACTGGTACCAGAGCGTTCCCGCCTACGAGGAAGAGGTCTTCTGACCCGGACAGGCCAGGAGGGCAGGGCGTCGAACCGGCACGGGAGCTTCGCCGTTTTTTTCGGGAACGCCCGGCTCAGGTCTCTGTTGCGTCAGCGCAGGGTGTGGAAGCGGCTGTTTTCAACCCTGACATGAAAAAGCGGCCGGTCGATATCCCCGGTCGGTGTCAGTTTCAGCATCGCCTGCAGGCCGGGGAAGGGGCCAAGGGTCAGCAGGGCCTGCTTCAGCTGTTCAGGGCCGGCTCCCCCCCGCCGCAGGGCTTCCAGCGCCATGTTCGTGGCGTCGTAGGCGTGCACCGAGGCAAAGCCGGGTTCCTGCCCGAAACGCTTGCGGTACCGGTCGACAAAATCCAGGTAGGCGGGCGATCCGGAATGGCGGTCATAGGTGTTGTAAAAGGTCAACCCCTCGACCGCCGTGCCGCCGTAGGTCAGCAGGTCCTCGGTGCCGGACCATTCGGTGGCGAAAACGGGCTGTTTGTAGCCCCGGGACCTGAGCTGGTGCAGCACCATGGCGGAGTCCATGGCGCCTGAAAGCAGCAGCAGCCCTTCCGCCTGCTGACGACGGATGGTTTCGGCCAGACGGTAGAAGGGGACCGCGCTGCCGGTGTGGTAGGTGACCGGCGGTTCCAGGCTGCCCCCCAGTTTGGTGAACGCCTGAGCGAAGGCCTGGTAGAAGGTCTGTGTGTAGGCGGCGTTGCTCTCGTCGATCAGCACCGACAGACGATGGAGCCTCTCGTGATTGAACAGCCGTTCGGCGTAGCGAACTGCAAAATGGCGGATGGATGGATAAAGGCGGAAAAACCAGTCGTCGAGATTGTCGAGATAGTCGGTACTGACCGTCGGGCTGACCGTGACCAGGCGCAGGCTATCGATTTCCGGCTTGATCACCATGGCCATCTGGCTGAGCATGGGACCGATCAGCACGGTGACGCCCGCCTGGTCCAGTTGCCGGACCGCCTGGATTGCCTGGTCGGCATTGGCGCCGTTATCACGCACCAGCAGTTCAACCTTGCGGCCGTGCAGGCCGCCGGTACGGTTGCATTCCTCGACCGCCAGCAGGGCGCCGTTGCGGCCGGCCAGCCCCAGGTCGGCATAACGGCCGGTCAGGGCCGCAAGAAAGCCGATGCGCACCGGTTCTTTTTCGGTGCAGGCGCCTGGGAGCAGGGCAAGGGGCAGCATCAGGATCAGCAGCCAGAATCGCGTCATGAAAAAAGCTCCAGGTGGTGTGTCATTCTCTCATCGGCCTCTCTGCCTGTTTCATTAAAACCTTTCTCCTGTCAAAAGGGAAAAAGAAGCGGAATGAGCAGCGCGGCAACGATCCAGACAACCAGGTTGAGCGGCAGACCAACCCGGATGTAATCGGCGAACCGGTAGCCGCCCGGGCCCATGACCAGGGCGTTGGACTGGTGGCTGATGGGGGTGAGGAAGCTGGCCGAGGCGGCGACGGCGACCGCCATGTAGAAGGGTTCCGAGGCCACATTCAGGTGCTGGGAGGTCTCAAAGGCGATCGGCGCGATCAGGACGGCCGTGGCCGCATTGCTCATCACCGCAGTGAGCAGAAAGGTGAGCAGAAACAGGCCGGACAGAACCGCCCAGGGGCCAAAATTCCCCAAAACCCCGAGCAGCTGTCGGGAAATGATTTCCGCGGCGCCGCTGCGTTCCATGGCCATGCCGAGAGGAAGAGTGCCCGCGATCAGGACGATGATCGACCAGTCGATGGCTTCGTAGGCGTCCTTGATGTTCAGACAGCGCAGCAGCACCATCAGCAGCGCGCCGGCGGGCGCGGCCAGCATGATGGACAGCAGCCCGGTGCTGGCTGCGGCGATCACTCCGACAAGGATCAAAATGGCGACCGGGCCGCGCCGCGGGCGGAACGGAATGCGGTCGACGTCCCCCAGCAGCAGGAAACCATGGTCGCGGCCGAGATGGATCGCCCGGTCGCGCGTCCCCTGCAGCAGCAGCACGTCGCCAAACTGCAGGGCGACATGGTCGACCTTGCGGATGACCGGAGCGCCCTTGCGCCAGATGGCCAGCACCGTCAGACCGTGGGTGTCGGCGAAGCGGACGTCCCGCAGGGTCTTGCCGACCATCTCCGAGGTCGGCGTCAGCGCCGCTTCGACCACCACCACTTCATCCTTCTTGCTGATGCCCATCAGGGGATGTTCGGCCTCCTGCACCAGGGCGATTCCTTTTTTTTCCCGCACCTTGAGGATGCCGCTCGGGTCCCCTTCGAGAAACAGGACATCGCCGGCGCGCAGTTTGCGGTTGCGGTGCGGATGCGGATACTTGACCGATCCCCGGAACAGGGCACGCACCTTCAGACCGAAGTCGCGCTCGATACCGCTGGCGGCGATGGTTTTGTCAACCAGCGGGGAGTCCTCGAGGATGGCCACCTCACTGATGTAGTTTTTCACCTGATAGGCCTCGGTCAGGGGGCCTCCCTTGCGGTCGGGCAGCAGCCTGCGCCCGACCAGAACCATGAATCCGATGCCGCTCGCAAGGAGGATGGTTCCGAGAGGGGTAAAGGTGAACATGCCGAAGCTGCGGCCGGTATGTTCGAGCATCAGTTCGTTGACCAGAATGTTGGGAGGGGTGCCGATCAGGGTGCAGACACCGCCGAGCAGAGATCCAAAGGCCAAGGGCATCAGCAGCTTGGATGGGCTGAACTGGCCTTTCTGGGCCATCCCCGTGACCAGGGGCATGAGCATGGCCGTGGCGCCGATGTTGTTGATGAAGGCGGAAAAGAGCCCGCTGGCGAACATGACGGCAGTCATCATGCGCGCTTCGGATTGGCCGGCAAAGCGCAGCAACGTTTCCCCGACGGGGCCGAGAGCGCCGGTGTGCGTCAGCCCGGCCGAGAGAACGAACATGCCGGCAACCGTGATGACGGCGGGATTGGAAAAACCCGAAAAAGCCTCTTCAGGCGAAACCAGCCCGGTCAGGCCTACGGCGAGCAGCACCATCAGGCTGACCAGATCCATGCGGATCCACTCGGTGGCGTAAAGGAAAATGGCACCGGCAAGAATGATGAGAACCAGGGTGGCGTCCATGAAGCCTCGTAAGTCGGTTTGCTGCAATTTTAATGCAAGCCGGCCATTTCACAAGGGTTGCACTGGTTCCCTGCCCGGCTTTCTGGTACTTAAGTAGAGGTTACCCCGTCCTGAAAGAGAGGTTCTGCATGCGTTGTATCCTCTGTCTGGCCGCACTGCTGCTGTTAATGACCGGATCGGTCTGGGCTCTGGAAGGACATCCGGAGGCTCTGCCGGCCGGCAAGGCGCCGATAGCCCCCGAACCACCGTCAAGGCTGGAGCGCTTCGCCGACTGGCTGCAGGCCGGCGGCTTTGGCCTTTATCGTCAGAATTACGCCGTATTCAGTCACGGAGAAGACGCGGCCGGGGAGGACCACACCGAACTGAAGTTCCAGCTCAGTTTCCGTCAGGGGTTGGGAGGTTCGGGCCTCTACGCCGCCTATACCCAGGTCAGTTTCTGGCGTATTTTCGATGGCCCCGGATCACGGCCCTTTCGCGAAACCAACTACTCGCCGGAGCTCTTCTGGCGGGTGCCGGGCCGCTGGCTGCCGGATGAAAAGACCGTGGTCGACCTCGGCCTGTATCAGCATCAGTCGAACGGCCTGGCCGAACCGACCTCACGCAGCTGGGACCGCAGCTATCTGCGGCTGTTTCGCGATTTCGGCCCCTTTAATCTGGAGTTCAAGCTCTGGCACCGCTGGAAGGAGAAGGCCAAACGGTTCCCGACCGATCCGGCCGGAGACGAAAATCCCGATATCCTCGACTATTACGGTCATGGCGAATTGCGCCTGGGCGTCGATCTCGACTATGTGCTGGCGCGCGCCATGGTGCGCCACAATTTCGCCACCGACCGGGGGGCGGTTCAGGTCGACCTGAGCCTGCCCATCGGCACCAGCAATATCGCTTTGTATGTCCAGTTCTGGGATGGCTACGGCGAAAGCCTGATCGACTACAACCGTTCCCTCACCAAGGTCGGGGCAGGGTTGAGAATTCGCTAGCCCGGATCAGCCGGCCAGGCGCCAGGCGGCCAGCAGGCGCTCGGCCGCGTGACGGGGGTCGTCGGCGGCCAGCAGAGCGCGGATGCAGGCAAAACCGGCAGCGCCGGCCGGACGGATTTCGGCCAGGCGACCGGCGGTGATACCGCCCAGGGCGTAAACAGGGAGCTCGGTCTGCGCGCAGGCTTCCCGCAGCGCCTCGATACCCAGCGGCGGCCCGAAGGCGCTTTTGGACGGAGTCGGATAGATCGGGCTGAAGGTAACGAAATCGGCGTCGATGCGTTCGGCCAGACGGATTTCCTCGATGCTGTGGGCGGAAAAACCGATCAGTGCCTGGGGACCGAGACGTTCGCGCGCCCGGTCGAGTCCCGGGGTGGCGGGAGAAAGGTGGACCCCGTCGGCCCGGACGGCCAGGGCGATGTCGACCCGACCGTTGATCAGCAGCGGCACCTCGGCCCGGGCGGTGATCCGGCGCAGGGCCCCGGCCAGTTCCAGCAGGTCTTTGTCCGCCAGATCCTTTTCCCGTAACTGCACCAGCGAAACGCCGCCCTGAAGGGCGCGTTCGACGGCATCGGGCAGGTTTTGCTCCCGACACAGGCTGCGGTCGGTAATCAGGTAAAGGGGCCCGGGCATTGCAGTCAGGCGGCCGGGTTCGAAGGGCGGTCGGCGAAGGCGGCGTCCCAGTCCTTCCAGACCGGGTCGAAACCGCGCCGGCGCAGCATGGCGGCGAACTCAGCCGGCGACCGGTCGTCGTCGATGGCGAACTGCTCGCCGACGTGTTCCCCCTTGCTGTAGCCGCCCGGGGCGGTGCAGCTGCCGGCACTCATCTGGGTGATGCCAAGCGGCAGCAGGTTGTCGCGCAGTTCGGCCCGTTCGCGTGTGGAGAGGACCAGACCGGCGTCGTGCAGCCACAGGCGCATGGCGCAGATGAGCTGGACGAAGCTGCGGTCGGAAACCGGCTGCAGGGGCTGGAACCCGCCGTCGGCCGGGCGCAGGCGCGGGAAGGAGACGGTCAGCTGGCTGCGCCAGCAGGTGCGGGCGAGATAGCGGCCGTGCAGACCGGTGAAAAAGGCGTCGGCGCGAAAATCGCCCAGTCCGAGCAGGGCGCCGATGCCGATCTTGCGCATGCCGGCGGCGCCGCCCCGTTCGGGCGCCTCCAGGCGCCAGTCGTAGTCGCGCTTTTTGCCGAAAGGATGCATGCGCTCGTACAGCTCGCGGTCGTAGGTCTCCTGGTAGATGGTCAGGCTGTCGACCCCGGCATCCACCAGCCGGGCATAGTCCCCGGTCGCCATGGGGAAGACCTCGATACCGATGGAGGAGAAATAGGGGCGCACGGTGTGCACCGCCCTTTCCAGGTAGTCGACCCCGGCTTTCCCGGGGGCTTCACCGGTAAGCAGCAGCACGTGCTGGAACCCCTGGCCGGCCAGGACCCTGGCTTCGGTTTCGATCTCTTCGGTGTCCAGGGTGCGCCGCGGCAGGCGATTGTCGGCGGAAAATCCGCAGTAGCGGCAGCCGTTGCTGCATTCGTTGGACAGATACAGGGGGGCGTAGAGCAGGATGGTGTTGCCGAAGCGCTTTCGGGTCACGGCCAGGGAACGCCGGGCCATCTGCTCGAGAAAGGGCTCGGCCGCCGGCGACAGCAGCGCCATGAAATCGGCCTCGGTCAGCCGCTCCCGGCCCAGCGCAAGCTCGACATCGCGCGCCGAGCAGGCCCTGATGGCATCCGCCACCTGTTTGGGCGTGTAGTTGTCGAGGATGGTGCGAAAGCTCATGTGATATGACTCCAGAAGGCAGGAGGCAGGAGACAGTGGCCCCATTCTGCCTCCTGTCTCCTTTTTTTAATCCCTCAAAAACCCGGTCAGCGGGCTGCTCGCTTCGGCCCGGGATTTTTCCTCGCCCAGTCCGGCCAGATAGCCTTCGCGGCCGGCTTCGACCGCCTTTTTGAACGCGGCGGCCATGCGGGCCGGGTCGCGGGCCACCGCCAGCGCGGTGTTGACCAGTACCGCGTCGGCGCCCAGTTCCATGGCCTCGGCGGCGTGGCTCGGGGCTCCCAGTCCGGCGTCGACCACCACCGGCACCGTCGCCTGTTCGATGATGATGGCGATCTGGTCGCGGGTGCGCACCCCACGGTTGGTGCCGATGGGCGCGCCGAGGGGCATGACCGTGGCGGTGCCGGCCTCCTGCAGGTGCTTGGCCAGCACCGGATCGGCGTTGATGTAGGGCAGAACGGTGAAGCCGTCCCTGACCAGTACCTCGGCCGCCTTGAGGGTTTCGATGGGGTCGGGCAGCAGATAGTAGGGGTCGGGCGTGACCTCCAGCTTGACCCAGGGCTCGCAGCCGGCGGCGCGCGCCAGACGGGCCAGGCGGATCGCCTCTTCGGCGTCGCGGGCGCCGCTGGTGTTGGGCAGCAGCAGGTAGCGCTCGCGGTCGATATGGCTGAGCATGTCGTCACCCGGGTCGTTCAGGTCGACCCGGCGCAGGGCGACGGTGACGATATCGGCGCCGCTCGCCTCCAGGGCTGCTTTCATGGCGGTGCTCGAACTGAATTTACCGGTGCCCACCATCAGGCGGGAGGAGAAGGTGCGGCCGGCGATGGTCAGTTGGTCCATAGGAATTCCCTTCTGTTTTCTGGCCGTGGGCGGACAGTCTCAGCCGCCGCCGACAAACTGGACGATTTCGATGTGGTCATCATCGAGCAGCTCAATCCCGTCAAAATCCGCCCGGGGGACGATGGTTCGGTTGCGTTCCACCGCTACCCGGTTGGCGTCCAGCTGCAACAGGCCGAGCAGGCCGGTAATGGTCAGGCCATCGGCGACGTCCATGTCCTTGCCGTTGACGCGAATGTTCATGCCACATCTCCTTCGGGGTTCTCTCCCAGCAGCAATCTCAGTACGGCATTGGCCTGGTGGTGGGCGGCGACGCCGACCCGCGGCGCCATCAGGCCCTGGCCGGGGCAGGCGGCGCTGGTTTCGTCCCCGACCAGATAGAAATTCTCCCCGCGCCGGCGGGTGATGACCGTGTTGGCCGGCCCGTACCCGGCCAGACCCGAAGCGGCCACGACCGGCTTTTGCGGAAAGGCGAGCCGGAAACTTTCCAGCAGCATCGCTTTCTGGTCAGCGCGGTCAAAGGCTTCCACCAGAACATCGACCCCGGCAAAGATGGCTGGAATGTTGTCGGGTGTCAGCCGGACCTGGTGGGGCTCGACCCGGACGTAGGGATTGATGCGCTTCAGGTTGTCGGCCAGGGCCGACACCTTGGGCCGGCCGAGCTGGTCAACGAAATACTGCTGCCGGTTGAGATTGCTCGGTTCGACGATGTCGAAATCAGCAATGATCAAAGCGCCGATGCCGATGCGCGCCAGCGCCACGGCCACCGCCGAGCCCAGACCGCCGGCGCCGGCGATGCCAACCACGGCATTGCGCACCTTCTCGTGCACGCCCGGGGTATGGCGCGCCATCAGCAGGGCTTCGAGCTCTTCAGCGGGAGGGATTTCGCCGCGCCGGATCAGCACCACCCGGTCGCCGTCACTCAGGGGGACGTCGGTGTCGGCCGGAAAGCCGTTGCAAATGACGATGTCGGCATCGGGCTTGAGCCGGTCGCGCAGGGCAAACAGGCTTTCGGCATCGGTTTCGATCGCGCGTTCGTTGACGAAAACGTTCATAAAGAAAACGGCCGCGTGGTCGGCGGCCGAAAACAGGTGAGAGTTACCGTTGTCGGTGCCGCTTCCCTACGCCGGCATGATCCGGATCAGGTTCAAAGGGTCGTTCCGCTGCCGGAACTCTCAGTCGTTCGACTCCCCCAGGGCATCTGGGCATTCACACTAGCAACGTCAGCGCCTGCCCGTCAACTCTTTTCCCCCTTGCCAGCGCCGGATGGTTTGACTACCATGGCCGTCTTTCCAACCCACACCCAGGAGTCGCCGCCATGAACATTTCCAGCCGCTACCGTCATCTGGTCGCCGAAGTCGAGGACATGCAGCAGCGCATGGCCCGGGTTGAGGAACTGGACCGGTATGCCCGGCGTCTGGAACGGGCGGTGGAGATTCTTGCCGAACTGCATGAATCGGTCGGTGAAATCCCCCAGATGCACCTGGAACGGGAACTGACGCCGGTGCTGCTCAAGGCCCACAACCGCATCGATCGCATCCGCGTCGATCTGGAAAACCAGGAGGTCGCCGACTGGCCCGGGCGCCTCTGGTCGCTGCAGCAGGCCATCTACCGGCTGCTCAACGACCTGTAGGTTCGTCTTGCACCCGGGGCAGGATGAAAAAAGTCGCCCTCTTGCTGTTTCTGCTCGCCTGCGTCCTTTTCGCTCTCATCACCCTGGTGCTGCTGCTTTGGCCGCTGCTCGCCTGGATCGGGTCGGATTAGCCTTCGCCTGCCATCCTCCTGGTTTCGCCCGGGGTGCCTCGGACCCGCAACGAACATTGTCCGCGCGGCGATACAGTGTCACAATGGCACGTCTGTTGCTTTCATTCCCGTTTTGCCGCCGGCCTCAGGCCGGTCAAATCCCCACAACAGGACCTGAATCGCCATGCACCGCAAACTTCAGAATATCTTCTATGAGGCCCGTGATCCGCAACTGACCTGGGACGATATCGGTGGTTATGCCGACGTCAAACAGACCCTCAAAGAGATGGTCTGCCTGCCGTTGCAGAAACCGGAGATGATCGCCCGGCACAACCTTGGCCTGCCGGCCGGGGTGATGATGTGGGGGCCGCTGGGTACCGGCATCACCATGCTGGCCGAGGCCTGTGCCAGTGAAGCGGGCGTTTCCTTTGTCTATGTCTCCGGCCAGGAGATGCTTGGCAAGCACAACGAACTGGTCGAGGCCTTCGATACCGCCCTGCATGAGGCGCCCTGTATCCTGTTCATTTCCGACTGCGAATGGCTCTGTCCCCGGGCCGGTTGCGACTATGAATGGAGCCCGGGCAATCTGCGCGCGGTACCGCCGACCTTTGCCGACGCTGAGCTGTCGCGCCTGTTTATCGAGCAGATCGACCGCATCAACCAGCATCCCGAGGTGCGTCTGCTCGGCTCCTGCTACCGTATCGATACCGTCGACCAGGCGCTGATCAAGGAGAAGAAGCGTTTCAACCGCAAGGTATTTGTCCATCCGCCCACCGCCGAGGATCGGCGCGGCATGCTCGACATCTATATGGACAAAATGCCCAACCTGGCCGAGGGGATTGACCGGCAGGCCATCGCCGAGCAGGCCGAGGGGTTTGTCGGCTGGGATATCGAAAGCCTGTGCAAGCGTGCTACCATCAACGCCATCAAGGACGATCGGGACCTGGTGACCGCGGAAGATTTTCAGCGGGCGCTGAAGGAAGTCAGGCCCTTTTTGACGCCCGATATGGTGGCCAAATACCACGAAATCCGTCGGACGGACTGCCCGCATCACTACGAGTTCTGAGATGACAGAGGCCCCCGAAATCTTTGCGCGCATCTACGAACGTCACGGGCATCGCTGTCCCATGAGCACCCTCGGAGGACGGCTGGCCATGGCCGCACTCGGCCTGCTGGCTGACGCCGGCGCATCTACGCAAGATGAGCTGTTTGCGACCTATTTTACCCGCACCTGCGCCGTGGACGGTGTGGCCGAGGTGACCGGACTGGCGGAGGCCGACGGCGGTCTCGAGGTCCACCCCGACGGCCGACATGCCCTGCGACTGGAACGTGGGGGCGTCTCTGTCGAAGTCGGGCTGACCGAGAAGGCGCTGCAGATGGCCGGGGAGTACCGGCGTTTCTGTTACGAGATCGAGGCCGGCTGGGATGAGCTCGATGAGCAGGAGCGTCAGGTGCGTGAGATCCGCCGCCAGTCCTGGCTCGATACCCTGTTGCCGCGCCTCTGGCAGGCTCCGGACCATGAGCTGGTGCGCATCGTTCGGGAGGACGAGGGTGCCTGAAGGGTTTTTGCCCCGTTTTTTTGATGTGGTGGGCACCGAGATCGGCCGCATGTGGTGGATCTTTCTGCTTTCGGTGCTGCTGGTCGGTCTGATCAAAGGCTACAAGCTCGATTTGCGCATCCGCGATCTGGTGCGCCGAAGCGGCCCCCTGGGCATTCCCCTGGCTGTGCTGGTGGGGATGGTCTCCCCTCTGTGCGCCTGTGGTATTTTGCCGGTGGTCATCTCCCTGGCCATGATCGGCACGCCGCTGGCGCCGCTGCTGGCTCTACTCGCGACCTCACCGACCATGGGGCCGGATGCCCTGTTGCTGACCTGGCGCGGGCTGGGAGGTGACTGGGCCCTGATCAAGGTGATCGGCTCAGGCCTGCTCGGCCTGGCGGTGGGCTGGGCGACTCTTTACCTGCAGGGACGCGGCTGGCTGGGCGAGGATGAAATCCGCCTTCGACCGGTCTATCGCGAGGATGGCAGCCTGGCTCCGGCGAGCGAGATCGGCGCCGCCGCCGGCATCCGCGTCAAGAGCATGCAGGTGGTGCCGCGCGCCAGCCGCCTGCGGTTTATTTTTGACCGCTGCCTCGATGCCGGCCTGTTCACCGGCAAGTATTTGCTGCTGGCCATCGTCCTCGAAGGGCTGCTGGTCACTCTGGTGCCGACCTCCTGGATCGCCGGGGCCCTGGGCCGCCAGCTCTGGTCTCCTCTGGTGGCCGCCGTGGTTGGGCTGCCGTTGCCGGCCAACCAGATTCCGATGATTCCCATCCTGGCCGGGCTGCTTGACCGTGGCATGGACATGGGGGCCGGTACGACTTTGCTTTTGGCCGGCCCGGTTTCCAGCCTGCCCGCCATGGTGGCGCTGGCCGGGATTTTCCGCCGGCGGGTTCTGGTGGTTTTCCTGTCGGTCAGCCTGGCCTTCAGTCTCGCAGCCGGCCTGCTGGTCCGGCTGGTGGCCTGATAGAGTTCCGTCGCCGTCAGCCTGCAGGGGGGACGGCTTTTCGCCCACGGAGAAGCTCGACCATGCTGCGTATTCTGTCGCTGTCGCATTTTTTGCTGCTCTTTCTGGTTGCGGCCTGCGTACCGGCCCAGACAGCCAAAACCCCGTCCCTGAGCGGTCGCACCATGTACGCGGGCAAGCCGGCATCCGGTATCCGGGTCATGGCCTGGCCCGTCGACAGCAGGGAGCTTGCGGGGAGGGCTCCTTTTCAGTCCGCGCCTTCCGCTTCCGACGGCAGCTTCACCCTCGATTTGCCTGCCGGCCGCTATTTTCTTCTGGCCCGGGGCAACGGGCTGTTCGCCTGGTACGGCCGCAATCCGGTCGGCCTTGGCAACCAGCCTGTGGCGGGCCTGAACATCGGACTGGTGCCGGAACATCCCCCCGCCAAAGCGCCCGAGCCCTTTGTCGAGTCCGGCATCCAGGCGGTGCTGATGGCCGACGGCAAGCCGGTTGAAGGGGCGACCCTGTACGTCTACGTCGATAGCACCACCCAGTTCAAGGGCATGGGGTATGTCATGGTCGGGCCGAGTGACGCCGAGGGGGTGGTCGAAGCGACCTTGCCGGCCGGAACCTACTATCTGCTGGCGCGCAAGCGTCTTGATGGGGCCCAGGTCGGGCCGTTGCACAGCGGGGATTTTATCGGTTACTTCCCCGGCAACCCGGTGCGGCTGCAGGACAGTGAGGTGCGCCGGATCGTGCTGCCGATGCTGGAAGTGCCGGAACAAAGCACCCGGCAGACGGCCGCGGCCCGTGGCGTTGCCCGGCTGTCCGGCACGGTGCGTGACGCCGCCGGGCGGCCGGTGGCCGGTGTCAGGGTGGTTCTCTACCGGGATGCCGGTATGCTCAACCGCCCCGACCTGGTCTCTGAACCGACCGGAGCGGATGGCCGCTGGCAGCTGCACCCGGCCGAGACGGGCACCTGGTACCTGGCGGCCCGCAACACCCTCGGCGGCGCGCCGGCGCCGGGCGACCTGTATGGCACCTGGAACGGCAGGGACGACCACGCGGTCCAGGTTCGCACCGGAGATGATCTGGGCGGACTCGATATCGTCGTGGAGGAGATGTGGTGAGGCGTCTGCTCTGGGGCCTGCTTCTTTTGCTGCCGGCCTGCGCGC
This sequence comes from uncultured Geothermobacter sp., assembly GCA_964501815.1. Lineage (GTDB taxonomy): Bacteria > Desulfobacterota > Desulfuromonadia > Desulfuromonadales > Geothermobacteraceae > Geothermobacter. The sequence goes on along the minus strand of CAZCUR010000013.1, from coordinate 18,821 downwards.
TGCCGCCGCACCCCGGCGGACTGGTGCTGGGTGACGTCACCCTGAACCGGGACCAGACCTGGCAGGGGAGGGTGGTCATCGAAGGAAAGGTGCGGCTGGTCAACGGCGCCTCCTTGACCCTGAAACCGGGGACCGAGGTGCTGTTCCGCCGCATCGACCGGGATCGGGACGGGCTGGGGGATGCGGCCATTGAAATCGAACGCGGCCGGCTCATCGCCCGCGGCACACCGCTGGCCCCTGTCCTTTTCCGCAGCGCGGAGGCCGAGCCACGGCCGGGCGACTGGCTGGAGCTCAAGGTCGATTTCTCCCGCGACATCGAGCTGACCTGGTGCCGCATCGAAGATTCCGCCCACGGGCTGCACGCCCACTTCAGCCGCGGGCGTCTCTCCCATGTTGTCCTCTCCGGCAATATCGACGGCACCCGCTTCGGCCAGGGGCGCTACAGCATCGATCACAGCCTGGTCACCGGCAATATCGGCAAGGGGGTGAACTTTCGCAACAGCGAGATGACCCTGGAGTCCAGCCTGCTGGTCGGCAATCACACGGGCTTGTTCATCTTCGAGACCGACCGGGACCAGCGCATCGAGAACAACCTGTTTGCCGCCAACGGCCATGATGTGCGCCTGGGGGATTTCTTCACCGGGGATCTGGCGCTGGGCAGCAACCGCTTTGCCGGCGATCGCCCCCTTGAGCAACGGCTCTACGACCGCGGCGAGGATGCCAGTCTCGGCGTTCTGTCGGCTGTGTCGTCTGATGCCAACCCCGCCTCGGTCGGTCCGCTGGCTCAGGCCCGGCTCGTCGAGGACTGGAACCTGGCCACGGACGGTTACGTCGATGCCACGGCGGTGGTGGCCGATGGCGTCGCTGTTGTCGGCGGCTGGGACGGCAAGGTCCGGGCCGTGACCGCCGACGGCCGCCAGCTCTGGCAGACGCCGGTCGGCGATATCGTCGATGCCCCGGCCGCCGTCGATGGCGACCGGGCCTTTGTCCAGACCTGGTCCCGGCAGGTCGTGGCGCTCGACCGGAGATCCGGAGCGGTGCTCTGGCGCTATGATTATCCGGCATCGGCGCAGGATGACCATCGACAGGGCGGCCTGCTGCGCTGGCGCGACCTGCTGCTGGTGCCGGCCTGGAACGGGACCTTGGTCGCTCTTGACCCGGAAAGCGGCAGCCTGCGCTGGCAGACCGAGATCGGCCGGCCTCTGCGCAGCGCGCCGGTTCCCTTCGCCGGCGGTGTGCTGCAGGCCAGTGGTTCTGGAAAGCTCAGCCTGGTCGACCAGGACGGGACCGTGCGCTGGTCGACCGACCTGGGGCAGCCGCTCCTTTCCCGTCCGGCGGTCGCTGACGGTGTGGCCGTCGTTCTGGGGCGTGAAGGGCGCCTGGTCTGTCTGGATACGGAGGGCCACATCCTCTGGCAGCGGCAGGTTGCCGCACCGGCCTGGTACGGTGCGCCTGTCGTGGGTGACGGTCTGGTTTACGTTGCGACCGGTGCCGGGGTGCTGGCCGGCTTTGCCCTGAAGGACGGCACCCCCCTGTGGCAGACCGATCTCGGCGCGCCGGTCTATGCCACGCCGGCTGTGGTCGGCCCCTGGCTGGCGCTGGCCGACAATGACGGGACTCTGCGTCTGGTCAGCCGCTTCGACGGCAGATTTGTGACCGATTGGCGGGCGGGCGACGCCATTCAGGCGACCCCGGTCCTGTTCGACGGCCACCTTCTTTTCGGCAGCCGCGACGGTCGGCTGCATGCCCTGCGTATCGCTATCCCGGCGCAAGCCGATTCCCGGACGAGGTGAGCATGAGTCAGGAACAACCGAAGGAAATCCGCATTGAAATCCAGCTCGACGAGGAAACCGCCCAGGGGGTGTTTGCCAACCTGGCGGTGGTCAACCACACCGATGCCGAATTCGTCCTCGATTTCATCTATGTGCAGCCGCAGGCGCCGCGCGCCCGGGTGCGGTCGCGCATCATCACCACGCCGCGTCATGTCAAGCGTCTGGTCAAGGTACTCGAAGAAAACCTGGCCCGCTACGAGGAACGCTTCGGTGTGGTCGAGGACTTTGAGCCGCCCCAGGCAGGTGAGCTGGGAGAGTATCACTGAGACATTTCTGGCACGAAACTTGTTTGTTTGACGGTCTGACTGCCGTCCAAGGAGTGCACTCGCCATGCTGTTTGTTCGCCGTATCCTGATCCGTTCCGTTGTCCTGCTGTCCTTTTTGCTGCTGTTGGCCGGTCCCGCGGCCGCCTGTGTCGGCAAAACCCTGGTCATCGGCACCCTGGAGTCACCGCGCCAGCAGGTGCTGGCCCAGCTGCTGGCGGTGCTGATTACCGAGCGCACCGGCACGACCGTGCAGCTGAAGAGCTTTGCCAACGTCAAACAGCGGCACGAAGCCCTGCTCAAGCACGATCTCGACATGATCATCGAGCAGACCGGAGTGGCCAGCAGTGAAATACTCGGTCAGAAGCCGGCTGAAGACGCCAGGGCTCTCTATCAGGCGGTCAAGGCGCGTTACAACACCGAGCTGAATCTGGTCTGGCTCAAACCGCTTGGCTTCAGGCTTGAGGGGGATGTCGCTCCGGTGGTGCGCAAGGATACCCTCAAGAAGTTCCCTGCCCTGGCGCGCCTGATCAACAAGCTCGGCGGTCGCATCGACCAGCAGGCGATCGCGCAGCTGGAGCAGCAGGCGGCCGCCCAGCCGCCCGAGCAGGTGGCGCGCCTCTTCCTCAAACAAAAACGGCTTATTTAGGCATGCTCGACCGACGCGCCTTCATTCGCACCCTGGTGCAGGCCGGTCTGGTCGCCGGCAGTGGCGCCGCCCTGCTCGACCTGAGCCGTCTTCCGGCCAGGGCCGCAGTCCCACCTGAGGTGGCCCTGCGCACCGGCAAGGACATTCCGGCCCTGGTGCGGCAGGCCATCGAGGCCCTCGGCGGCATCTCCCGCTTCGTCCGCCGGGGCGAAACCGTGGTGGTCAAGCCGAACATCGGCTGGGACCGCACCCCGGAGCTGGCGGCCAACACCCATCCCGAGGTGGTGCGGGCCGTGATCGAGCTCTGCCTCGATGCGGGGGCAGCGAGCGTGCGCATCTTCGACCGTACCTGCAACGACCCGCGGCGCTGCTATCGCAACAGCGGCATCGAGGAGGCGGTGTCAGCCATCGGCGACCAGCGCGTGCGTCTCGAACACATGGACCGCAGGGCCTGGAAGCAGGTGCGCATCGAAGGGGGGGCGGCCCTGTCCGACTGGTCCTTCTACCAGCCGGTGCTGGAGGCCGACCGTCTGATCAACCTGCCGGTGGCCAAGCATCATTCCATCTCGCGCCTGACTGTCGGCATGAAAAACATCATGGGGGTGATCGGCGGCAATCGCGGTGTGCTGCATCGGCGTATCGACGAGGCGCTGGTCGACATCAACCTGGTGGTCCATTCCGACCTGACCCTGGTCGACGCCACCCGCATCCTGGTCGCCAACGGCCCTCAGGGCGGCCGCCTCGAGGATGTGGAAAAGCGGGACACCGTCATCGCCTCGGCCGATATCGTTGCTGCCGACGCCACCGCCGCCACTCTGTTCGGCCTGCGTCATGACGAGGTCGGTTTTCTTGCCGCCGCCGCGCGCCGCGGCCTCGGCGTGGCCGACCCGGCGCAGATGCGCCGGGTCTAGGAGGTGCCGGTGCGACGTCTGCGGCGCGCCAGCCAGATTCTCTGCCTGATCGGTTTTCTCTGGCTTTTTGTCGCCACCGAGTACCGGGGGCTCGACCGCATCCCCTGGCCGGTCTCCCTGCTGTTCCGCATCGATCCGCTCGCCGCCCTGGCCGATGCCCTGGCTCCCGGCCCCTTCGGCTGGCGCTTGCTCTGGCCGGCGCTGGCGCTGCTGGCGCTCACGGCGGTTTGGGGGCGCTTTTTCTGTGGCTGGATCTGCCCGCTGGGCACCACTCTCGACGGCGTCTCTCCTTTTGTCGGACGCAGGCGTGAACGCCGCCGGCCGCAGCTGCGCCGTATCAAGTACCTGTTGCTGGCCGGCCTGGGCGTGGCCGCCCTGTTCGGTGTGCAGATCATCGGCTGGTTCGACCCGCTCAGCATCTTTCTGCGCGGCCTGACCTTCAGCCTCTACCCCCTGTACAACCTGGCGGCCAACGAGGTCTTCACCTTTTTCTACCAGCACCCTGTCCCCGGCCTGTCGGCGGGGCTCGACGCCCTCTACCCCTTCTGGCGGGACCACCTGATGGCCTTTCACCAGCCCTCCTTTGCTCTGGGGCTGTTCACGTTGGTGGTCTTTGTCGCCATTCTGCTGCTCGAACGGCTGGAGCGGCGTTTCTGGTGCCGTTACCTCTGTCCGCTCGGGGCTCTGCTGGGGCTTTGTGCCCGCCACGCCCTGGTGCAACGTGAGCCGGCTGAGTTGTGCGGCGGCTGCGCCCTGTGTACCAGCTCCTGCCGCATGGCGGCGACAGACCAGGACGGGCATCGGGGCTCGGAGTGCATCCGTTGTTTCGACTGCACCGACTACTGCCCGGCGGAAAAGGTCCGGTTCGCCCCGGGGATCCCGGCCGGAGCCGGTGTCGATGTCGGCCGCCGGCAACTGATCACCTCCATGGCCGCGGGCGCGCTGGCGGCGCCGGTGGTCTCCCTGGCGCCTCCGGCCGCCAAACAGAATCCTTACCTGATCCGGCCGCCCGGAGCGGTGGCTGAAGAGGACTTCCTCCGGCGCTGCATCCGCTGTGGCGAATGCCTCAAGGTCTGCATCGGTCAGGCGCTGCAGCCGGCACTGCTGCAGACTGGTCCTTTTGGCCTTTGGACCCCGCTGGTGGTGGCACGGCACGGCTACTGCGAATACAACTGCACCCTGTGCGGTCAGGTCTGTCCCACCGGCGCCATCAGGCGGCTCGAACCTGCCGCCAAAAAGGCCTTCGTCATCGGCCTGGCCAGAATCGACCAGCGAACCTGTCTGCCTTATGCCCGGGGCGAGGAGTGTCTGGTGTGCGAAGAACACTGCCCGACTCCGCAAAAGGCGATTGTCTTCGACCAGCGCCAGGTGCTGGTCAACGGCAGGGTGAAGACCCTGAAGCAGCCGCGCGTTGTTGCCGAGCGCTGCATCGGCTGCGGTATCTGTGAAACCCGCTGTCCGCTCGAAGGTGTTTCCGCCATCCGCGTGATCAACGAGCGGGAAAGCCGCAGGGAACGCAATGGCCTGCTCCAGGGGTAGACTTGTGCTTCTGCTGCTGGTGCCGCTTTTGCTCGGCGCCGCGCCGGTGCGCGTGATCGACGATTTCGAACAGGGACTCTCCTCCTGCTGGCAGCCCAAGGTGTTTCAGGGCGCTACCGACTACCGCGTCATCGAGGATGCCCGGCAGGGGAAGGTGCTGCAGGCCGAGGCCAGGGGGACGGCCAGCGGCCTGGTCTGTGAGGTCCCTTTCGACCCGAACGAGACGCCGATCCTCTCCTGGCGCTGGAAGATCGAAGCGGTCCATCCCAAAGGGGATGCCCGCAGCCGGGCCGGTGACGACTACCCGGCGCGTATCTATGTGGTCTTTCCGCACTGGTTTCCGCCCCTGACGCGGGCGCTCAACTACATCTGGGCCAACCGGCTGCCGCAAGGGACCTTTCTGCCCAGCCTGTACACGGAAAGATCGGTGATGATTGCGGTGGAATCAGGCAATGACAAGTCCGGGCGGTGGCTGGAGGAGGAGCGTGATATCGTCGCCGACTACCGCCGGGCCTTCGGCGAAGATCCGCCCGAAGTCGGCGCTGTTGCCATCATGACCGACGGCGACAATACCGGTGGCCGGGTGCGCGCCTGGTATGACGCTATCGTCTTCAAATCCCGAAAGAAATAGGATTCAGCCCTCGGCGCGCTCGACCCGGTTGCGGCCGTGGCGTTTGGCGTTGTAGAGGGCGTAGTCGGCTTCGCGGATCAGGTCGTCCGGGGTGTCGATCCCTTCGCCGGGAAAGCAGGCGACGCCGAGACTGGCGCTGATCTGCAGGCCGGGGATCTTGTCAAAACTGAGATTTTCTGCGGCCCGGCGCAGACGCTCGGCCACGCGCGCGGCTTCTTCAAGGTCGGTTTCCGGCAGGATCAGGGCAAATTCCTCACCGCCGAAGCGGGCGGCGGTGTCGTACTGGCGCAGGTGGCGCTTGAGCAGAGTGGCCAGCCCCTGCAGCACCACATCTCCCTTCTGGTGGCCGTAGGTGTCGTTGACCTTCTTGAAGTGGTCGATGTCAATCATGATCAGACCGATGTGTTTGCCAGAGCGCCGGTGCCGGTCGAATTCCTTCTCCAGAACCTCCATCATCGAGCGCCGGTTGTTCAGGCCGGTGAGCGGGTCGGTGATGGACAGCTCCAGCAGCATCTGGTTGCTCTGCTTGAGCTTGTCCTGCAGCGATTTCAGCTTCAGCTGGACCTTGACGCGCGCCAGCAGTTCGGCGGGATCAAAAGGCTTGGTGACATAGTCGCTCGCTCCCTGTTCCAGCCCTTTGACCTTGGTTTCGGTATCCTCGCGGCCGGTCACCAGGATCACCGGCAAATCGGCCAGCTCTTCCCGGCCGTTGAGCATTTGCAGGAACTTGAAGCCGTCCATCCCGGGCATCTCCAGATCGCACAGGACAAGGTCGATCTTTTTGTTCAGGGCGATCTTGAATCCCTCGATGCCGTCAGAGGCCTCATAGTAAAAGTTGAACAGGGGTTTTTCCTGCAGGATGTCGATCACCTGCCGGCGGGCCTGGGGCGAGTCGTCGATGATCAGGATGGATGAGGGCATGGTCGGTCGCGTTGGCTGCTGTGTCAGGTGGTTGCTCAGAAATTCCACCAGTGATCCCGTCATTTTTTCATGTTCCCGTCTATAATAGAAAAGAATCGTTTCATGTCCAGCCTGGAGGTGATTATGTCCCTGGTCAAAACCTGGTACAGCATTGAAGACGCCCTGTCCAAATTCGGCATCGACAGGCAGAAGCTTGACGCCTGGATCGAGGCCGGCCTGGTGCGCACCGAAGAAGAAAAGGGGGAGGTGGTCCGGGTCAACATCGACGACGTTCGCATCGAAGTCGAGAATATGGTGAACGCGGACGAGTGAACGATCCCCTCTGCCTGACACTTTATCGGCCCACGTCCCGCTGTTCCTTAGCGGATTTTTAAAAACAGCCGTTATGCCAAGGAGGAAGAATGGCCATTGTCGCCTGGAATGAAGCCTTTGTGACCGGTGTGGTCACGATCGACCAGCAGCACCGCCAGCTGTTCGACATCCTCAATCGTCTGCACGACAAGTCGCTCAACGCTCACTCCGACCGTACCGACCTGCAGGCGAGCCTCGACCGTCTCGACCAGTACGCGCGTTTTCACTTCGCCGAGGAAGAGCGGCTGATGGAGGCGGGCAGGTATCCGGACCTCGAACTCCATCGGCAGAGCCATGAGCGGTTCCGACAGAAGCTCGCCGAACTGAAGCAGCTTGCCGAGGAAGGGGATTTGCGCGAAGCCTTTGCCGCCAGCCTCTCCTTCCTGCTCGAGTTCCTGGTGCGGCATGTCCAGCAGGAGGATCGCCTCTATGTCCCGTGGGTCGGCCGTGGCTGAGGTCGACATCGTCATCGTCGGCGGCGGCATCGTCGGCCTGGCGACCGCCCGGGAACTGCTGCGGCGCCATCCGGAGCGGAAGCTGGTGCTGCTGGAAAAGGATGCCCGTCTGGCCGATCAGCAGACCGGGCACAACAGCGGCGTCATCCACTCAGGCCTCTACTACCGGCCGGGCAGCTTCAAGGCGCGCCTTTGCGGTCGGGGGCGGGACATGATGTACGCCTTCTGCGCCTCCGCCGCCATTCCACACCGGCGCTGCGGCAAGGTGGTTGTGGCCACCAGTGAGGTCGAGCTCGAACGGCTCGAGACCCTGCGGCAGCGCGGCGAGGCCAACGGCCTGGACGGTTTGCGCCGGCTCGACGCGCGGGAACTGCGCGACATCGAGCCGCACGTGGCGGGCGTCGCCGGACTCTGGGTGCCGCAGACCGGGGTGGTCGATTATCGCGCCGTGGCCGAGGCCCTGGCGGAGGAGATTCGTACCCTGGGCGGCAAAATCCGCACCGGCTGCCGGCTGCTCGCCATCGACAGGAAAGGGCAGGGCTTCCAGCTGCGCGTCGGCGGCGGCACGGATATGCACTGCCGGTTTCTGGTCAACTGCGCCGGGTTGCACAGCGACCGGGTGGCGCGCCTGGCCGGGCTGCGCCCCGAGGTACGCATCATTCCCTTCCGCGGCGAGTACTACCATCTCGGCCCGCGCGGTGCCGAGATGGTACGCGGCCTGATCTATCCCGTCCCCGATCCGGACCTGCCGTTTCTCGGCGTCCATCTGACCCGCGGCATTGACGAGGCCGTCGAAGCCGGGCCCAACGCCGTGCTGGCGCTGAAACGGGAGGGTTACCGTCTTGCCGATGTCTCTGTTTTTGACCTGGCGGAGTATATGGCCTATCCCGGCTTCTGGCACATGGCTGCCGGCTGGTGGAAGGTCGGTGTCAAAGAAGTGCTGCGCTCGGTAAGCAAAGAACGCTTTCTCAGGGATTTGCAACGCCTGGTTCCTGAACTGCGTCTGGAGGATCTCGTCGGGCGCGGCAGCGGCGTGCGGGCCCAGGCGGTCGACCGGCATGGCAGGCTGGTCGACGACTTCGTCTTTGCCGAAGGGGAGGGGATGCTGCATGTGCTCAACGCTCCCTCGCCGGCGGCGACCGCCAGCCTGGCCATCGCCGAGGAGGTCGCCGACCGTGGCGAGAAGCTGTTCAGCCTGAACTGACCCTCAGCAGCCGCAGTCGCAGCTCGGCTCGCTGCCGGTGAGCCAGCCGTGGATGATGGCGCTGGCGCAGCCGACGCCCGGTTTGACCACCAGCGCCTCGACCGGGCAGTTACGGGCGCAGGCACCACATTCGATGCAACGGTCGCGCGCGGCAATCGTCGCTTTTTTCTCCTCCATCTGCAAAACTCCGTGCGGACAGACCTGGGTACACAGGCCGCAGCCGATGCAGATGGCCTGGTTCAGGGTCAGGCTGACATCGTCGTTGAGATACTTTTCCCTGGCTCCAATCATGCTCCTCCTCCCGTCCAGGCCCGGGTAAACCAGAAAATCAGCGCCAGCAGCAGGGCGACCGCCTGGACCGGAATGGCGCGGCGCATCTCCTTTTCCACCCCGGTCGGCGAAGTGAAGGTGGTCGAGCCGGTGAAGTGCATGGCGTACCAGGATGACAGCGCCGGCACGGCGGTCAGGACCGCAAGCATCTCCAGCGGCGGCGGCGTCAGCCAGGCGGACAGCCCCAGCCCGGCCGCCAATCCGACCAGGGCGCCCCGGATGGCGAAGGGACGCCCCGGCAGCCACGGCAGCAGGATCGGCGTGATGACCGCGCCACACACCAGGCCGACAAGAAAAAGGCCCAGGGCCGCCATTCCGCGTGTCCACAGGCGCTCCAGGCTGTAAATGTCGGGCCCGATGCCCGAAAGAACGACGAGCGCCAGCAACGCAAGCAGGGTGCTCTTTCCAAGTCCGGTCAGTTCCACCGGCGTCAGCACCAGGCGGTCCCACAGGGTAAAGCGTACCCGGCGCATGGAGTCGGTTGCCTTCAACCCGGCATCGAGAAAGGCCGGCAGATCGGCGGCGTAGACGGGGCCGTAGCTGACCCGGAAGCCGGTCTGCTCCTTCACCTTGTGGGCGGCGACGCCGGGAGCGCCGAGCTGGGGCAGGACCAGGCGTCGATGCGAAACGAGTTCCTCGAGCCGGCTGGTGCGGATGCGGCGTACCAGTTCATCGGTGCCGAAGGTCCCTTTGCCGGCTGCGCACCAGACGTTGATCCCTTTGGTGTCGAGGACCAGGATCCACAGGTCGCGGCCGGCCAGGTGCCGGCGCAGGTGATCGAAGCTGAGTTTGTAGTTGGCGGTGACCAGGACTTCCGACTCCGGGTTCGGGTTGCCGACGGCGTAGAGTCCGGGCGCGATGGCGTAGCGGTCGCGGCCGATGCCCCAGCGCATGAGAATGGCGCCTGCGTGATCCTGCCAGCGCAGGCGGGTCGCTACCTGCGGGACCGCTCCGACGGGAGTGTCGAGCCAGCCGGTCACAAAATGCCAGATGCGCATGCCCGGCAGGCGGCGGTCCGCCGCCGTTTCGGAGGATGGGTCACAGCAGGATGGTGTCTCCGGCTCTGCCGATCCACAGCACACGGATGCCGTTGGGGGAGTGGCACAGCAGCTCTGTTTGTCTTGGGTGTTCACATTTGCCTCCTGACCTGGTCAGGGCCATAAAAAAGGCCGGAAGGAATTGTGGTCCCTTCCGGCCTTCCGGTCAAGGTGGTGATGAGGTCAGAGCGGGCGTCCGCCCTTGCGGCACAGGCGCTCGGCGGTCTCCCGCAGCAGGGTTTCGGTGGTGTTCCAGTCGATGCATTTGTCGGTGATCGATACGCCGTAGGCCAGCTCGTCTTTGGCCTTGAGCGGCTGGTTGCCGGCTTCGAGGTTGCTTTCGATCATCAGGGCGCAGATGGAACGGTTGCCCGCCTCGATCTGCGCGATCACCGATTTGAGCACCTCGGCCTGACGGGTGTGGTCCTTGTTGCTGTTGCCGTGGCTGCAGTCGACCATGATGCCCCGGTTCTGCCCGGCGTCGGCCAGGGCCTTTTCAGTGGCGGCGATATGCTCGGGGTGGTAGTTGGGACCGCTGTTGCCGCCGCGCAACACGATGTGGACATCGGGATTGCCGAGGGTTCGCACGATGGAAACCCGCCCCTCGCGATTGACGCCGATGAAACTGTGGCTGTGGTGGGCCGCCTGCATGGCGTCGAGGGCGATCTTCAGGTTGCCGTCGGTGCCGTTTTTGAAACCGACCGGAAAGGACAGCCCGCTGGCCATCTCCCGGTGGGTCTGCGACTCGGTGGTGCGGGCGCCGATGGCCCCCCAGCTGATCATGTCGGCCAGGTACTGGGGCGTGATGGTATCGAGCATTTCGCAGGCAACGGGCACCCGCAGCTCGGTGATGTCGCACAGCAGCCGGCGGGCGATGCCCAGCCCCTTGGAAATCTTGTGGCTGCCGTCCAGATCCGGATCGTTGATCAGGCCCTTCCAGCCGATAGTGGTGCGCGGCTTCTCGAAGTAGACGCGCATGACCAGTTCCAGCTGGTCACCGATTTCCTGACGCAGTTGTGCCAGGCGTTCAGCGTACTCCAGAGCGGCCTTGGGATCGTGGATGGAACAGGGGCCGACGACGGCGAACAGCCGGCGGTCCTCGCCGCGCAGAATGGCCTTGATGGCATCACGCGAAGCGGTGACGAAGCGCGCGCCTTCCTCATCCAGAGGCAGAACCTGTTTCAGGTCGCCCGGGGCGATGATGGGCGTCAGTCCACTGACATTGAGATTGTTGGTGCGGGTCATGGCAGTCGTTTCCGTTTCTTTTGAATAAACAAGTGTTTAGCCTGATTGTTGGCTTCCTTTGAACCGATGGCGGCCACTATAGCCGGACCAGGCGGCACTGTCAAAGCGTCCTGGCAGGCTGTTGCGCCTCACCAGAGGTTTGACAGGGTTGGCCTGTTTCTGTATAAAGTTAGCTCTGGTTGAAAAAAGGCGTAAAATTAACCTCTTATGGAGCCGCGTCACGGCCCGGTGACCGACATGACCGTATTGCTCAACGCCCTGGCCACGGTGGTCAATTATCTGTTCCAGATTTACTTCTACATTGTCATCGCCCGGGCGATCATCAGCTGGGTCAATCCCGACCCCTACAATCCCATCGTCCGTTTCCTGCACAACGCCACCGATCCCGTACTCAACCGCATCCGGCGGGTTTTGCCGCTCCATTTCGGCGGCTTCGACTTCACTCCCGTCGTGCTGTTGCTGGCGCTCGAGGTCGGCCGGCAGCTGCTGGTGGGGCTGATCCTGTCGCTCGGGTCCATGGGAGGGTACTGATGACCATCTCCCCCATGGATATCCAGCAGCACCAGTTCAAAACCCGGTTGTTCGGTTACGATACCGCCGGGGTTGACCACTTTCTCGAAATCGTGGCCGACCAGCTGGAGCGCCTTCTCCGTGAACACCAGGAGCTCAAGGAGGAGCTGGCGCGTACGCGCGCCGAACTCAAGCGCATGCAGGAGCGCGAGTCGACCCTGAAGGAGACCCTGGTCACCACCCAGAAGATGGTTGACGGTATCCGGGAGAATGCGCGCAACGAAGCGGACATCATTCTGACCGAAGCGGAACTGAAAGCCGAACGGATTGTGCGCGACGCCGAGGAGCGGCGTGTGCAGCTGATCAACGAGATCCAGGAGATCAAGCGGCAGAAGATCTCCTTTGAAACCTCCCTGCGGGCCCTGGTCGAAAGTCACCTGCGGCTGCTCGATCTTGAAGTGGTCGAGGTACAGCGCGATCGCGAGGAGGAGAAACTGCTCGATGAACCGCTCCCTTTTGACGATGTCTCCACGCCGCTGATCGAGCCGGTGGACGATTCGAACCCATGATCTGCCTGAGTCAACACGCCGAGGGCACCGTGGTGGCTCTCCTGGTGCAGCCGCGTGCCAGCCGCAATGCCGTCGTCGGCCTGCAGGGCGACGAGCTCAAGGTCGCCCTGACCTCCCCGCCGGTCGACGGCGCCGCCAACAAGGCCTGTATCCAGTTTTTTGCCAAACTGTTCAGGATACCGAAATCGGCGGTATCGATTGTTGCGGGCGAAACGTCGCGGCACAAACGCATCCTGCTCGAAGGAGTTACGGCTGCCGAGGCGGTCGCGGTGCTTGAACCGCTGGTTTAGTCGCCGCACGGTTTGGCAGACCGGGCGGAGCCCAAACCGGCAGGCGGCGCGCCCTTGACTTTTTTCGGGGGGGTCATTAGATTGTCGCCCGAATTCAACCAAGGAGGTCGGCCATGCCCCTTTATGAATATCGCTGTGACAGTTGCGGCAACGAATTCGAAGTACGGCAGAAGTTTTCCGACGCGCCCCTGACCGAATGCAAATCCTGCGGCGGTCCGGTGCGCAAGCTTATCTCCCGCAGCGGTTTTGCCCTCAAGGGGGGCGGCTGGTATGCGGAAGGTTACAGCAGTGGCGGCAACGGCAAGGCAGACACCTGTGCCTCAGCGGGCAAGAGTGAGGGCTGCGGCAGCTGTCCCAAGGCCGCCAACGCCTAGGACGCGCATGACGAAAAAATCCCCGGTTGCAGGACCGGGGATTTTTTTTGCCTTTTATCCCGTAAACGGTGGCTGCGGGCTTTACACGGACTGGTGGCTTTCCCATAATGCCGCAACAGACCTGACGACAACCATCCAATTTGCATGGGGGAGGTAAGCAACAGTGGCGACTCTTATCGACGGCAAGGCCATCGCGGCCAAACTGCGTGGCGAGATTCGTACCGGGGTTGAGGAACTGAAAAGCAGGGGCGTGACCCCGGGGCTGGCGGTGGTGCTGGTGGGCGATGATCCGGCCAGCCGGGTCTATGTTTCCATGAAGGAGAAGGCCTGTGCCGAGGCCGGCATCTATTCGGACGAGCACAAGCTGCCGGCTGACACCAGCGAGGAGACGCTGCTCGCCCTTATCGACCAGCTCAACAGGGACGAGCGCATCGACGGCATTCTGGTCCAGCTGCCGCTGCCGGATCAGATCGACGAGGCGAAGATTCTTGAGGCCATCTCTCCGGCCAAGGACGTCGACGGTTTCCATCCCTACAACGTCGGCCGCCTGGCGACGGGCAACCCGCTCTTTCAGCCCTGCACGCCTTACGGCGTGATGAAAATGCTTGACGAGATCGATTGCGACCTGCAGGGCAAGGAGGTGGTGGTCGTCGGCCGCTCCAACATTGTCGGCAAGCCGGTGGCGCTCATGTGTCTGGCGCGGCATGCCACCGTGACACTGTGTCATTCGCGTACCCGTGACCTGGCCGAGGTTGTCGGCCGTGCCGATGTGGTCATCGCCGCGGTCGGCCGTCCCGAGCTGATTCGGGGTGAGTGGATCAAGCCGGGTGCGGTGGTCATCGATGTCGGCGTCAATCGGGTCGGCGAGAAGAAGCTGGTCGGAGATGTCGAATTCGAGGCGGCCCGGGAACGCGCTTCCGCCATCACTCCAGTGCCCGGAGGGGTCGGTCCCATGACCATCACCATGCTGCTGTACAATACCCTGGAAAGCGCCCGCCGACGCGCCGCACAAAAGGCGTAACGGGCCAACCGGGTTTGACGCGGTGAAAAAATCTTTGCATTTCCTCGGCCCTTGGCCATAATTGGCGGCATCAAGGAGGAGCCACCATGAAAAAGACACCCCTCAATCAGGTTCACCGCGAGCTGGGCGCCCGCATGGTCGATTTCGGCGGCTGGGACATGCCGGTGCAGTACTCGGGGGTTATCGACGAACATCTGACCACGCGCAGCGCCGCCGGGCTGTTCGATGTTTCCCACATGGGAGAAATAGAGGTCCGGGGCGAAAAGGCTCTCGATTTCATTCAGGAGTTGACCATCAACGACGCCTCGAAGATGGTCGATGGGCAGGTGCAGTATTCGGCCATGTGCTACCCGCATGGCGGTGTGGTCGATGATGTCACCCTTTATCGCTTTGGTGCCGACCGCTGGCTTTTCTGCGTCAACGCCGCCAATATTGACAAGGATTTTGACTGGATGCGCCAGGTTTTCAGTCAGGGGGACTATGCCGGTGTCGAGCTGGTCAACCGCAGCGATGAGTTTGCGCAGCTGGCCTTGCAGGGGCCGAAGGCCGAGGCGATTCTGGCCAAACTGACCCAAACCGACCTGAAGTCGGTCGCCTATTACCGGTTTACCGAAGGGGATGTGGCCGGGGTGCCGACCCTTATCAGCCGGACCGGCTACACCGGTGAGGATGGGTTTGAGCTCTATTTTGCCGCTGAAGCCGCCGAGCCGATGTGGCGGGCGGTGATGACCGCCGGAGAACCCGAGGGGCTCAAGCCCTGCGGCCTGGGCGCGCGCGACACCCTGCGCCTGGAAATGAAGTATGCCCTGTACGGCCATGAAATCAATGAGGAGATCACGCCGCTGGAGGCGGGCCTTGGCTGGATCACCAAACTCGAAAAGCCGTCCTTCGTCGGCCGCGAGGCGCTGCTGAAACAGAAGGAGGCAGGTATCCCGCGGCGGCTGGTCGGGATTCGGATGAACCAGCCCGGCATTCCGCGCGAGGGCTATGAGGTTTTTGCCGGGGACGAACTGGTCGGCAGGGTGACCAGCGGCACCATGTCGCCGTCGCTCAAGGTCGGTATTGCGTTGGCTCTGGTCAAGCCCGAGTTTGCCGCCATTGACACGCAACTGAGTATCGCTATCCGCAACCGCAGGGTCGGTTGCCAGGTGGTCAGGACGCCGTTTGTACGCAAGGACCAGAACTGACAGGTCCGCTTGATACAGCCGCGGTTTTTCGACAAGGAGAGTTGAGATGGAATTTCCCGAGGAACTGAAGTACACCGAAGAACATGAGTGGGCGATGGTTGAGGACGACATTGTCACGGTCGGAATTACCGACTTTGCCCAGGACGCCCTGGGGGATGTCGTCTTTGTCGAATTGCCTGAAGTAGGAACTCAGGTCGAGGCCGGCAAGCCCTTCGGTGTGGTCGAGTCGGTCAAGGCGGTTTCCGATATCTACGCCCCGGTGAGCGGCGAGGTGATTGAAGTCAATGAGGAGCTGCCCGATTCACCGGAACTGGTCAACACCTCTCCCTACGAGGATGGCTGGATGATCAAGATCCGCCTGAACGACACGAGCGAGCTGGACAAGCTGCTCGACGCCGATGCCTACGAGGCGCTGACCGAAGAGGAAGACTGAGTTGTTGCGGACGGCGGCTCAGACCGCCGTTCGTTCCTTTTTTGCCCGTCGCGCAGGCCATGCCGGTTCAACCGGGCATGGCCTGCGTCGTTCCGGGCGCCGATGGAGGTTAGAATGCGTTATCTCCCCCACACTGAAGAGGATGTCCGGCAGATGCTGGACGTCATCGGCGTGCAGAGCATCGAGGATCTGTTTGTCGAAGTTCCCGAAGCCATTCGTCTCGACCGGCCCCTCGACCTGCCGCCGGCCTTGTCCGAAGCCGAGTTGATGCGGGAAATCGACCGGCTGGCCATGCAGAACGCCTCGCAGAACTGCTGGATGTCTTTTCTTGGCGGCGGCGCCTACAACCACTTCATTCCGGCCGTCGTCGACCACCTGGCTTCGCGCAGTGAATTCTACACCGCCTACACCCCCTATCAGCCCGAGATCAGTCAGGGGACGCTGCAGGCGATCTTTGAATACCAGACCCTGATCTGCCGTCTGACCGGCCTCGAGGTCGCCAACGCCTCCATGTACGATGGCGCATCCGCGGCCGCCGAGGCGGTGCTCATGGCGGCGCGTGCCACCCGGCGTCGGCGGCTGCTGCTTTCTTGCGGGCTGCATCCCGAATACCGGCAGACAGTCGAAACCTACTGCCGCTACCTCAATGTCGAGCTGGTTGATGTCCCGCTGGATGACAGGGGCCAGACCGACCTGGCGGCGGTGGAAGAGCTGCTTGACGATGCCACCGCCGGGCTGGTGGTGGGCTATCCCAACTTTTTCGGCGTGATCGAACCGCTGGCGCAGCTGGCCGAGCTGGCGCACGCGCGCAAGGCGCTGCTGGTGACCGCCACCGCCGAGGCGATCGCCCTCGGCTTGCTCAAATCGCCCGGCGAGTGCGGTGCCGACATCGCCGTCGGCGAGGGGCAGAGCTTCGGCCTGCCGGTCTCTTACGGCGGCCCCGGCGTCGGCTTTTTCGCCGCGCGCAACAAGGCGGTCCGTTCCCTCCCGGGGCGTCTGGTGGGTGAAACAGTCGATGTCAACGGCAACCGTGGGTTTGTCCTGACCCTGGCAACGCGCGAGCAGCACATCCGCCGGGAGAAGGCGACCTCCAATATCTGCTCCAACCAGGGGCTGTGCGCCCTGATGGTCACCATCTACCTGTCGCTTTTGGGGCGGCAGGGCATCCGCGAAGTTGCCGAACAGAACCTGGCCAAGGCCAACTACGCCAAAAAGGCGATCTGTGCTCTGGACGGCTATGCCGCTGTCTATTCAGGCCCGACCTTCAACGAGTTTGCCATCCGCTGTCCGAAACCGGCGGCCGATATTCTGAAGCATCTGGAAAAACAGGGCATTCTGGGTGGCATTGATTTGGGACGCTATGATGCTGACCGGTCTGACCAGCTGCTTGTCTGCGTCACCGAGCAGAACAGCCGGGAGCAGATCGACCGCCTGGTCGCCGGACTGAAAGGAGGTGCGGCATGAGTCGTGTCGGTACTCGTGGGCTGGTGCTCAACGAAAAACTGATCTTTGAGGTTTCGACCCCCGGCCGCAAAGGCTACAGCCTGCCCGAACTGGATGTTCCGCCGGCCAGCCTGCCAGACGAGCTGGTGCGCGAAGATGTCGAGGGTTTCCCCGAGCTTTCCGAAGTCGATGTCGTGCGTCACTTTACCCGCCTGTCGACCTGGAACTACGGGGTCGACTCCGGCTTCTATCCGCTGGGCAGCTGCACCATGAAATACAATCCCAAGATCAACGAGGTTGCCTGTCGCCGGCCCGGGCTGGCCGATTTGCATCCGGCCACCCCGGAACACCTGAGCCAGGGGGCGCTGGAGCTGATGTACCAGTTGCAGACCGACCTGGCGGAAATCTCAGGTTTCAAGGCTGTCACCCTGCAGCCGGCCGCCGGGGCGCACGGGGAGCTGACCGGCATGCTGATGGTTCGGGCTTTGCTCGAAGCGCGCGGCGGCGGCCGTACCAAGGTGCTGATCCCCGACACCGCCCACGGCACCAACCCGGCCACGGCCGCTCTGTGCGGCTTCGAGGTGGTGCCGATCGCCAGTGGCGACCAGGGGGTGCTGACCCCCGAGGTGGTGCGGCAGCACATGGATGACAGCGTCGCCGGTCTGATGGTGACCAATCCCAACACCCTGGGGCTGTTTGAAACGCATATCCGCGAGATCTGCGACATCGTTCACGAAGGGGGCGGCCTGGTCTACTGCGACGGCGCCAATCTCAACGCCCTGATGGGGATCGCCCGGCCGGGTGACATGGGCATTGACGTGATGCACTTCAACCTGCACAAGACCTTCTCCACACCCCACGGCGGCGGCGGTCCCGGTGCCGGCGCGGTCGGCGTCACGGCCGAGCTGGAGCCGTTTCTGCCGGCCCCGGTTGTGGTCAGGGACGGCGACGGTTTCCGCCTTGATTATGACCGGCCGCAGTCGATCGGCCGGCTGCGCTCCTTCAATGGCAACTTCGGCGTCATGGTGCGCGCCTGGGCCTATATCCGCACCATGGGCGGGGCGGGACTGAAAAGGGCGAGCGAGCTGGCCGTGCTCAACGCCAACTACATCCGCGCGCGGCTGGAAGGAACCTTCCATCTGCCGCACAAGCACCGCTCCCTGCATGAGGTGGTCTTTTCCGACAAGAACCTCGGTGGTGACTGCCATACCCTCGACCTGGCCAAGCGGCTGATCGACTACGGTTACCATCCGCCCACCATCTATTTCCCGCTGGTGGTGCACGGCGCCATCATGGTCGAACCGACCGAGACCGAGAGCAAGCAGGTGCTGGACGAGTTCTGCGACGCCATGCTGGCCATCGCCAGGGAGGCGGACGAGAACCCGGAGCTGCTGCACGAGGCGCCGCGCTGTACCCGCATCGGCCGGCTGGACGAGACCCGGGCGGCGCGTCAGCCCTGTCTGTGCTGGCTGCCGGACGAGCAATAAGTACCCTGCAGTGAGAGGGAAAAAAGAAAAGGCCGGGAAGCGAACGCTTCCCGGCCTTTTTGCTGACGGACGGAGGGGTCAGCTCTGGGCCTGGACCGCGGTGATGGCGGCGACGGAGACGATGTCGTCGACGCTGCAG
>CAZCUR010000012.1:8767-40050 GCA_964501815.1 uncultured Geothermobacter sp. | reverse complement strand
ATGAGCGCTGTCTGGTTCATGCTAAAAAAATCCTTTTATCTCTTGCACCACAGAGCCACAGAGGTCACAGAGGGAAAACCGATCTTGCCAGTGGCTTTTGGCTGTGGGTCAAAACAGGTTCGGACGAACCTGTTTTGGTGTTTTGTCGCTCTCTATGGGTTTGCCCCTCTCTGTGTTCTCGGTGTCTCGAGTGAGCGTCAAGCGAACGGGTGGTCAATCAGAAATACCCCTCGACCTTCTTCTTCTCCATGCTGCCGGCCTGGTCGAAGTCGATCAGCCGGCCCTGGCGTTCGCTGGTACGCGCCAGCAGCATCTCGCGGATGATCTCCGGCAGGGTGCGCGCCGTCGACTCGATGGCGCCGGTGAGCGGGTAGCAGCCCAGGGTGCGAAAACGCACCATCTTCATCTCGACCTGCTCGCCCGGCAGCAGCTGCAACCGGTCGTCGTCGACCATGATCAGCATGCCCTCCCGGTTGACCACCGGGCGTTCGGCGGCAAAGTAGAGCGGTACGATGGGAATCCGTTCCAGGTGGATGTACTGCCAGATATCCAGCTCGGTCCAGTTCGACAGCGGAAAGACGCGGATGCTCTCGCCCGGGCGCACCCGGGTGTTGTACAGGTTCCACAGCTCCGGCCGCTGGCTCTTCGGATCCCAGCGGTGGTTGGCGCTGCGAAAGGAGAAGATGCGCTCCTTGGCGCGCGACTTCTCCTCGTCGCGCCGCGCCCCGCCGAAGGCGGCGTCGAACCCGTACTTGTCGAGGGCCTGCTTGAGCCCTTCGGTCTTCATCACGTCGGTGTACAGGGCGCTGCCGTGGGTGAAGGGATTGATGCCCTGTTTCACCCCCTCCTCGTTGACATGCACCAACAGCTCAAAGCCGTGCTCCCTGGCCATGCGGTCGCGAAAGGCGATCATCTCCCGGAACTTCCAGGTGGTGTCGACATGCAGCAGGGGGAAGGGGATTTTCCCCGGATAAAAGGCCTTGCGCGCCAGATGCAGCATGACCGAGGAGTCCTTGCCGATGGAGTAGAGCATCACCGGGTTCTCGAACTCGGCCGCCACCTCGCGCATGATGTGGATACTTTCGGCTTCCAGCCGCTTCAAGTGCGTCATGTCTTCCCTTTCTTTCCTGTGCTTTTGTCCTTTAGCCCTGCCTGTGCAGCCCGCATTCCTTGTGCTCCGGGCTTTCCCACCACCAGCGCCCGGCGCGGATGTCTTCACCTTCAGCCACCGCCCGGGTGCAGGGGGCGCAGCCGATGCTCGGGTAGCCTTTGCGATGCAGCGGGTGCACCGGCAGGCGCCGCTGTCGGGCGTAGTCCCACAGATCCGTATCACTCCAGTTGTACAGCGGGTTGATCTTGACGATGCCGTCGTGGGCCAGGTCGCGTTCAATCGGCTCGATGGCCGCGCGGGTGACCGCCTGGGCCCGGCGCATGCCGGTCACCCAGCCGGAAAGGGAGGTCAAGGCGCGCCTGAGCGGTTCGACCTTGCGAATGGCGCAGCACTCATGCCGGTTCTCCAGACTTTCCCGAAAAGAAAAGAGCCCCTTGTCCCGTTCCAGTTGCTGAACCGCCTCGGTCCGGGGAAAGAACCAGTCGATGTCCAGCTCAAACCGCTGGCTGACCGATTCGGCGGCGATATAGGTCTCCTCGGGCAGCCGGCCGGTGTCGATGGCGAAGACCCCAAGGGGCAGTTTCGCCTGCCGGGCCAGGTCGATAACGGCAACGTCCTCGATGCTGAAGGAGCAGGCGAGGGCGACCCGGCCGTTCGCCCGCAGGAAGCCTTCCTGCAGCAGGCCGATGGCCTGCCGGGCCGGTGATTCGAGCGTTTGTGCGGTGCTGTTCATGGCCGTGTCCTGTCAGATGGTGTATTCCGGTTCTTTTTGCCTGCCGAAGGCGATGCGGTTCCAGATACGTTCGTGCGCCACGTAAATGAAGATTTTCAGCAGGGTGTCGGCCAGCCCGAGCTTGGCGGCAAAGCCTGCTTCGCCGGTAATCAGATAGGCCAGGGCGGCGGTGATGCAGGTCGCGACCAGGCGCCAGGAGATTGCCTTGGCCAGGCTGCGTCGGGTGCTGTCCATCGGGGCGATCCTCTAAAGTTGATTCAATAGGTCGGGAAGAAAATATAGAAACACGAGTTAAAAAGTCAACAAAAAAATAAGAATAAAAAACGGTAAAATACAGTAAAAAATTTCTGCCTTAAAAGTAGGCAGAAAAAGTCCAAAAAAGAGGCAAGGATGAGAGGGGTTGTTGTGTAACTGGCTGAAAACAGGGAGGCAGAAGACTGGCCCGTCTGAGGCATGGTGTTTGAAAAATGACAGCCGATTGGCAACGGTGCCAAAGAAAACACCTCGGGAGGTTCAGACGATGGAGTCTGGGATTGTATCGCTGCGTCACGGTGGTGACGTTCTGTTTCTGATGCTGGGTGCGGTCATGGTCTTTGCCATGCACGCCGGTTTTGCTTTTCTCGAAATCGGCTCGGTGCGGCAGAAGAGCCAGGTGAACGGCCTGGTCAAGATTCTCACTGACTGGTCGGTTTCGACGGTTGTCTACTTTTTCATCGGCTATCCGCTCGCCTACGGCGTCGATTTCCTTGCGCCGGCCGGCAACCTGCTGGGCGACAACAACGGCTATGAGCTGGTGCGCTTCTTCTTTCTGCTCTGCTTTGCCGCCTGTATCCCCGCCATCATTTCGGGCGGCATTGCCGAGCGGGCCAAGTTCTGGCCTCAGGTCTTTGCCGGGGCCCTGTTTGCCGCCCTGGTCTATCCTTTGTTTGAATCACTGATCTGGGGGCGCAACAGTGCCGGACTGCAGGGGTGGTTGGAAAAGACCTTTGGAGCCGGGTTTCACGACTTTGCCGGCAGTGTGGTTGTTCATTCCCTTGGTGGTTGGCTGGCGCTTCCGGCCGTGATTGTGCTCGGTCCGCGCCTGGGCCGCTGGGTGCGGGGCAAGAGCAAGGCGATCCCCATTTCCAACATCCCCTTTCTGGCCCTTGGCAGCTGGATTCTGGCCGTCGGCTGGTTCGGCTTCAATGTCATGAGCGCCCAGAAGCTGGAAGGTATTTCGGGACTGGTGGCGGTTAATTCTCTGCTGGCCATGGTCGGTGGTGTCCTCTTCGCTCTGGTGGCGGGCAAAAACGACCCCGGTTTTGTGCACAATGGCGCCCTGGCCGGCCTGATTGCTATCTGTGCCGGTTCGGATATTGTCCATCCCATCGGTGCCTTTTTTATTGGCGGGATCGGGGCGCTGATCTTTGTTTACGGATTCGCCTTCGAGCAGGAAACACTGAAGATCGACGATGTCCTCGGAGTCTGGCCGCTGCACGGCGTCATTGGCAGCTGGGGAGGCATTGCGGCCGGCATTTTCGGTTCGCCGGCCCTGCTCGGCATGGGCGGAGTCAGCTTCATGTCCCAGCTGATCGGCACACTGATGGCAGCGGCCTACGCCGTTGTGGTCGGCTTTGTGGTCTATGGCATTATTCAGAAAACCGTCGGTTTCAGACTGGACGAGGAGGCGGAGTTCCGTGGCGCCGATTTGAGCATCCACAAGGTTCATGCCTATCCGGAGGAGACCGTCAGATAGAAGTGGGAAAACCGGTCTGCTCCGGTTTGCCATTCGCAGAGCTGGGGGGTATAATACAATCGAATCGACGCCGGGATGCCTTGTGACCGGCGTGAACGGCAACGGAACAGACCTTCACGGAGGCGGGACGCCGCCTCCTTCTTCGCCCTGGATGACTCACCCTCCTGGTCTCCAGGGTGTTTTTTTGCTTCGGCCCTTGCCCGGAGTGTTTCGGGACCGTATAGTAACGCTTCGATTTAACCGGCGGCTTCTGCCGGCTGAACAGGAGGACGGGCATGGCTCTTTCATCAATTCGCAAATATGCCATTCATACGGTTCTGGTGCTGGCGGCACTGGCTATTGTCATCTGGCCCAGGCTGGAGCGGAAGCTGGACCCGGCCAAAACCGAAGCAGGGCGGCAGGCGACTTTGCACTTTTTGCAGATGGTTGACCAGGACCGGTTTGCCGAAAGCTGGACCATGAGTGCCCAGGTGCTGCGCGAGAAGCTTCCCCAGGACAAATGGGCGGACAAACTTCGACTGCATCGCGCCCAGTGCGGCAAGTTCATCAAACGGCAGGAGAAAAAGGTCGATTACGCCACCGAAGCGAGTGGTGAAGTGAAGGGAGAGTTTTATACCTTCAAGTTTGCCGCCGATTATGAAAGGTGTCCCGGGGTGACGGAAACGGTGACCGTCATGCTTGAGGATGACGGCCATTGGCGGGTGGGAGGCTTTTTCGTCGAGTAAGACCGCAAAGACTGTTTGCAAAGAAAGAGGGGCGCAGCCGTCAAGGTTGCGCCCCTCTTTTTTTATCTGTTTTCGGCTGGTGAATCAGGAGCAGCTTTCGCACGAACGGCCAAGGCGTTCCAGATTGCGGGCCTCGGTCTCGACCAGGTCAGCGAAAGTGTATTTGGCCAAAGTTTGCATCAGTTCATTGCGGATGTTGTGCCAGGCCCCGTGGATCGGGCAAAAAACATCCTTTTCACAAAAACCCTCCTGGGCGATGCAGTGGTTCAGGTAGAGGGGCCCCTCTTCGGCGCGCACCACATCGAGCAGGGTAATGTCCGCAGGCGCTTTGCGCAAATAGAAGCCCCCGCCCACACCGCGCTGGGAGCCGACGATGCCGTCCTTGATCAGGGGCTGCAGAATCTTGGTCAGAAAGGCCGGCGTGATGTCCTGGGCGGCGCAGATGTCCTTTTTCAGCACGATCTGGCCGCGGGGCTGCTTGGAGAGATGCAGTACGGCCCGGATGGCGTATTCCGTCGCGCGGGTAATGATCAAAACGTCCTCCCGTAACAATGATGACCAAAAAGGTATGTCTGGTTAGCAATACTTTTTTTTAAAGCATGTGTCAAGCCGGGTCGATAGGTGCCTTGGCGCCGAAATGGAGGACGCAGCCTGAAAAGGGGGCCGGGGCGAATTTCAGGCCGGCATCCGGAAACCTTGCGCGGCTCCTTGCGCACCAGGATTGGCGCGTTATAGTGAAAATTGTCCAACAAAGGCAGCTCGCTGCCATTTTCCCGAGGAGGATGTCATGAAGAAGATCTGGTTTGTTGCTGGGTTGGTTTGGGTTCTCGGTTGGCCCGTATTGGCCCTGGCCAACGATTACGTCGGTTCGGAGAAATGTTTCCCCTGCCATCAGCAGCAGTTCAACGACTGGCAGGCCTCAGGCCACCCCTGGAAGCTGCGCAAGGCGGAAAAGGCCCGCTATGCCAAGCTCCCCCTGCCCCCCGGCTATTCCTGGGACGACATCAGCTACGTGATCGGTGGCGCCAACAAAAAGGCCCGCTACATCGACAAACAGGGCTACATCATCACCAGCGCCAAGGACGGTTCCGAGGCCAAGACCCAGTACAACATGCAGGACGGTTCCTGGTCCTTCTATCACAAGGGTGAGAAGAAGCCGTACAAGTGCGGCCCCTGCCACATGACCAATTACAGCAAGGACGGCCATCAGGACAACCTGCCGGGCATGATCGGCACCTGGTCCGAAGACGGCATCGGCTGTGAGGAATGTCATGGCCCGGGCGGCGACCATCTGCGCAAGCCGGGCAAAAAGACCATCAAGGTCGATACCTCGGCCGAACTGTGCGGCAAATGCCATCAGCGCGGCGGTATGGGGCCTGAGCCTCCGGCCAAGGGCGGTTTCATCAAGCATCACGAGCAGATCAACGAGCTGAAGGCGGGCGTGCACAGGGATCTGACCTGCAATACCTGTCATGACCCGCACAAGCGCGCCATCCTGGCCAGGGACAACTGCGCCGAGTGTCACAGCGATATTGCCAAATCCTACGCCGACAACATTCACGGCAAACAGGGGACCCGCTGTATCGAATGCCACATGCCCAGAGCGAGCAAGTCGGCAATCAAGGTGGCGACCTACACCGGTGACGTGCGCACCCATATTTTCCGGATCAACACCGATCCCAACGCGAACATGTTCAAGACCGTCGAGGAGAAAGGCAAGAAATCGACCTTCGCCAAAGGTTTCGTGACGGTCGAATACGCCTGCCTCGGTTGCCACGGTGCGCGTGACAAGGCCTGGGCGGCCAAAAACGCCAAGGACTTCCACAAGTAGGTTCAACTGAACATCGACGCAACTTCGGGGCGCCTGCGGGCGCCCCTTTTTTTTGTGTCCAGGCGTTGACGAATGCGGGGAGGATGAGCAACATGACCGGTTGGAGGATGTCATGCCGGATAAGGAAATCATTGGCCGCTTTGCCCCGAGCCCGACGGGGCCGTTGCACTTCGGTTCCCTGGTCGCCGCTGTCGGCAGCTATTGTCTGGCGCGGCAGGCCAAGGGGCGCTGGCTGTTGCGCATGGAGGATCTGGATCGGCCGCGGGTCGTTCCGGGGGCGGCGGATGAGATTCTGCGCGCCCTGGACCTGTGCGGTTTCGAGTGGGATGGCGCTGTTCTCTGGCAGAGCCAGAGGGATGAACGTTATCAGGAGGTGCTCGAGCTGTTGCGATCTCGTGGTCTGGTGTTCGACTGCGCCTGCAGCCGCAGGGAGATTGTCGCCAGCGCGCCACATATCGGCGAGGAAGGGCCGGTTTACCCGGGGACCTGCCGCAGGGGCCTGCCGGAGGGGCGTGTTCCCCGGGCGTTGAGGATTCGTGTCCCGGATGAGGTTGTCGGTTTCTGCGACGGTCTGTTCGGTCCGGTGGAACAGCACCTGCGCACCGCAGTGGGAGACTTCGTTCTGCGGCGCGCGGACGGCCTGTTCGCCTACCAGCTGGCGGTGGTGGTCGATGACCACGATTGCGGCGTCAACCAGGTGGTACGCGGCGCCGACCTGCTCGGGTCGACACCGCGGCAGATCTATCTGCACCAGTGTCTCGGCTGGCCGGTCCCCGGCTATGTGCATCTGCCACTGGCATTGGCCGAAACGGGGGAAAAGCTGAGCAAGCGACATGGCGTCATGCCACTCGACCCCTGCCGGGCAAGCGCATGGCTGGTGGCGGCCCTGCGTTTTCTGGGGCAGTCCCCGCCGGCGGGCCTGTCTGCGGCGCCGCCGGCGGAGATTCTGGCCTGGGGAGTGGAGAACTTCAGGGGGGCCGCCGTTCCTCGTGAGGCGGCCGTACCCGATGGGGAGTTGTGAACCTGTCTGAATCGGTTACCAGCCTGCAGGCAGGTCGAAGGTGGTGGTCAGGCCGGTGCGTACGCCCCAGTCTTCCGTCCGGCTGGTATAGCCGGTGGTGATGCCAAAATCGAAACGGGCCTGGCCGAAATCGTACTGCAGGCCGGCAACAAGGCGACCGCGGTCGTTGACGCTGTCATGCATTTCCAGCCCTTCGACGGCCGCCAGGGCGCTGATACCGCTGCTTTCAAAGGGAACGGCGACTCCGAAGGCGTAGTGCAGCTTGTCATCCTGCTTGCCGTCCGGATTGCCCAGAATGGTCAGGCCGACATTGGCGTGCAGACTGAACAGGGGGAAATTGCGGCTGGCGAGCACGTCGAGCATGACGTCGGTTTCGTCGGT
The DNA here is from genome assembly GCA_964501815.1 of uncultured Geothermobacter sp. Classification (GTDB taxonomy): domain Bacteria; phylum Desulfobacterota; class Desulfuromonadia; order Desulfuromonadales; family Geothermobacteraceae; genus Geothermobacter. The sequence goes on along the minus strand of CAZCUR010000012.1, from coordinate 32,513 downwards.
CCCCCGGCCGTCCTCACGGTCGGCATTGGGCAGCTTGGTGGCAAAGCGCAGGCCAAGCGCAGGCATCTTCAGGTCTTCAGGCCAGAGGAGCAGTTTGGTGGCCAGAACCAGGTCGCCGCTGCCAAAGTCATCGTCCATGTTGTCCTGGCTGACATGAAGCAGGCTGTAGTTGGCGCTGACTTCGACCCGCTTGCCAAGTCCGAGGCGCAGTTCGAGTCCCGGAACGGCTATCTCGGTCCGGTCGTTTGTTGCCTGCTGAAAATAGAGGGGGCTGTCTTCCAGGTAGGCGACTCCAAAGCGGAAACTTCCCTTGCCTTCGCCCAGGGGCGCGGCATTTTCGACGGGAGTTGGCTGCAGATCCGCGCTCCACGCGGGCAGGTTCACGAGCAGCAGCATAGTCAGCAGGGTCAGACAAATCACGGTAACCTTTCGCATATCGGCCTCCTTGATGATGTGAACGGCATGTTGGGTCGGGGCAAGAATTGACCGGTCAGGCGTCAATGTCAAGGGGGAACAAGATGTCTGGTCGTTGCCGCCCTCCGGGGGTATAATCGGGCGGTGACCGGCTGAAAATAACTTCCGGAAAAGCGAGGGAGCCATGCGACGAAAACTGCTTTGGGGGCTGCTGATTCTTGTCTTGCTGCCCGGCTGTGGCGGCGGTCGGTTTCATGTGTCGAAGCAGGATTATCAGCAGCAGGTCCGGACTTTGGGAGTGGTCCCGCTGCTGGTCGATGCCGGCAGTTTCGCCCATCCTGAAGCGGAGCGGCTGATAGAGCTTTTGTGGCACTCCAGCCGTGACCGGCATACCGCTCTCGTCGAGCAGTTGCGGCGCCGGGACAGGTATTTCGATATCCGCCGGGTCGAGGGTGATCCCGCCGCTTTGGCCGCCAGGCTGATTGCAGGTTCCAGCCTGACGCGCGGCGGGGATCTGCTCTACCGTGACTACCGGTTCCAGCCTGATGCCGTGGCGGCTCTCTGTTCCGACAACCTGGTGGATGGCCTGCTGGTGGTCATTTTGAGCGAGATTGAACGGGTGGAAACCCGTCGGGACCGGATTCCGGTCAACTATCTCAAGGCGCCTTTCCGTTCCGTGCAGGTGCGTGCTTATGTGGTTTTGCCGGATGGCCGCATTGCCTGGAGCTTTCCGGCCGATGGCAGCCGGCCTTTTGTCGCTTTGCAGTATCCGGACTTCGACGAGGCTTACTACAACCGCACCGATGAGGTCCGGGTCAAGAACATCAGTCTCGCAGGTGTCAAACGCGCCCTGGCCGAGGGGGGCGATCCGAAAAAAACAGGGCCTGCCGGACTGCCGGAGATTTACGCGAAACTGTTCTCGGATATTGTCGGAGGGCTGGCGCCCCTTATGGATCGCCTGTTTTAGCCGGTGGACATGGTTTTTCCATTGACAAGGACGCGGGTGAAGGTTAAATAGGCGGCATTGTCTCTGCTTTTCGGGCGGGCGCTGTCTGACTGGCGCCGGCCCGGCTCCGGCGCAGAGAGGTTTTTGTCGGCGGTTCCGGTTGCTCCCTGTTCTGCAATTGCTATACTGAGATTCGTCCAGATTCGAAGCCACATCCCGGCCCTATACGCCATTAACGACATACTGAAAAAGATCTATACCTTTCCCAGTCTCTGACCGAAAGAAGAATCGATACGCTTTAAGCGGGATATTGCCTGTCTTGAACGTTCTGCTTTCCAGCCACATCATACCATCGCCTGCCCGTGCCTGAAGCCGGCAGCATCAGAAAAAGGGCCTGATTCCGGCCGCGAGGAGTCCCATGAATCTGAAGGAACTGAAAGAAAAGAAAATCACCGAACTGAATGCCATCGCCAAGGATCTGAAGATCGAAGGCGCCGCAGGGATGCGCAAGCAGGATCTGATCTTCGCCATCCTCAATGCCACGGCGGAGAAAAACGGCGCCATCTACGGTGAGGGGGTTCTGGAGATTCTTCCGGACGGCTTCGGTTTTCTCCGGGCGCCGGACGCCAACTATCTGCCCGGTCCCGATGACATCTATGTGTCCCCCTCGCAGATTCGCCGCTTCAATCTGCGGACCGGAGATACCGTGTCGGGCCAGATTCGGCCGCCGAAGGAGGGCGAGCGTTATTTTGCCCTGCTCAAGGTCTCCGAGGTCAATTTCGAAGATCCGCAGGTGGCCAAAGACAAGACCCTGTTTGACAACCTGACCCCGCTGTATCCCGAAGAGCGGATTATTCTCGAAACGACACCTGACAATATGTCGGCACGGGTCATCGACCTGGTCACCCCCATCGGCAAGGGGCAGCGTGGCCTGATTGTAGCGCCGCCGCGGACCGGCAAGACCATGCTGCTGCAGAACATCGCCAATTCGATCACCGCCAACCACCCCGAAGTCTACCTGATTGTCCTGCTCATCGACGAACGTCCTGAAGAGGTGACCGACATGCAGCGCAGCGTCAAGGGCGAGGTCATCTCCTCGACCTTTGACGAGCCGGCGACCCGCCACGTGCAGGTGGCCGAAATGGTCATCGAAAAGGCCCGGCGTCTGGTGGAGCACAAGCGCGATGTCGTCATTCTGCTCGACTCCATCACCCGCTTGGCTCGCGCCTACAATACGGTTCAGCCCCCCTCGGGCAAAATTCTCTCCGGCGGGGTCGACTCCAATGCCCTGCACAAACCCAAGCGCTTTTTCGGTGCCGCGCGCAACATTGAAGAGGGCGGCAGCCTGACCATTATCGCCACGGCCCTGATCGATACCGGCAGTAAGATGGACGAGGTTATTTTTGAGGAGTTCAAGGGGACCGGCAACATGGAGCTGCATCTCGACCGCCGGCTGATGGACAAGCGCACATTCCCCTGCATCGATATCAACAAGTCGGGGACCCGCCGCGAGGAACTGCTGGTCGAATCGTCGGCGCTGCAGCGCATCTGGCTGCTGCGCAAGGTGCTTTCCAGTATGAACGTGGTCGACTGCATGGAGTTTCTGCTCGACAAGCTCGGCGAGACCGACAGCAATCAGGAGTTTCTCGACAATATGAACAAGTAGCCGGCAAAGGGCAAAAGGACTTGCCTTTGCCGGGCAAAAGTGCTAGTTACTCTCTTTCGCCCCCTTGGGGCGTACATTCTGTTTCAGCCTGTAACAGACCAGGCGCAAGGAGTCAGCCATGAAAGAAGGTATCCACCCCAAGTATGAGCCGGTGACTGTCAAATGTCACTGCGGCAACACCTTTGAAACCCGCTCGACCAAGAGCGGCGAGATTACCACTGAAATCTGCTCGGCCTGCCATCCCTTCTTTACCGGCAAACAGAAGCTGGTCGACACCGCGGGCCGCATTGAACGCTTCCGCAAGAAGTACGGACAGAAATAACTGTCACGAAGCGGCCCGCCGGGCCGTTTCTTTTTTTCACCCCTGGCGCTTCCGCACGCCGGCAGGTGGTGGCCGGTGGAGGCGCCGTCACGGAGCCGTCCCATGCGCGTGCAATTACTGACCTATACGCCCGACCCGGAACGGGCCTGCGCCGCGGCCGCCAGACTCTGTTATTCGGCGGCCGATATCGACCGGCTGATGGCGCGGGATGACGATGACCACGCTGCCTTGCTGCGTAAAATCGTTCGCCTGGGGCACTACTCCGTTCTGGAACACGCCAGTTTTACCTTCGGTATCGAAGGAATCAGCAGGGCCTGTTCCCATCAGCTGGTGCGTCATCGCATCGCATCCTTTTCCCAGCAAAGTCAGCGCTATGTCGCCAGCAGCGACAGGTTCGAACATGTGCTGCCGGAATCGATTGCGGACAAGCCTGAGTGCCGTCAGCTGTTCAATGATTTCATCGCCGAGGCAGGCCGGGTCTACAGCAGACTGCTCGAAGCCGGTGTGCCCGCAGAAGATGCCCGTTTCGTCCTTCCCAATGCCGCTGCGACCAAACTGGTCATGACCATGAACGCCCGGGAGCTGAGGCATTTTTTCGCTTTGCGCTGTTGCCGGCGCGCCCAGTGGGAAATCCGCGCCATGGCCTGTGAGATGTTGCGTCTGGCGCGCCAGGTGGCACCGGTCATCTTCGGTGATGCCGGCCCCGGTTGTCTCACCGGTCCCTGCCCGGAAGGGGCCATGACCTGCGGCGCCATCCAAGAGGTGCGGGAGGAATTCGCGCGGATCTGACATGTTCCACAAACTTGATGAAGTCGAAGAACGTTTTCGTGAGGTCGAGGCGCTGCTGGCTGATCCGGCGACCATGGCCGACCAGAAGCGCTATCTGGCTCTGACCCGGGAACATGCGGATCTGGCGGAAATCGTCCGGGTCTACGGCGAGTACCGCCGGGTGGGAGAGGAGCTGGAAGGCAATCGTGAGCTGCTGCGCGACGAGGATGCCGATTTGCGCGAAATGGCGCGTGCCGAGATTCCGGACCTGGAAGAACGCCAGCGCCGGCTCGAAGACGAGCTGAAACGTCTGTTGCTGCCCAAAGACCCCAACGACGACAAGAACGTCATCCTGGAAATTCGTGCCGGTACCGGAGGGGATGAGGCCGCCCTGTTCGCCGGGGACCTGTTCCGCATGTACTGCCGCTATGCCGAACAGCGTGGCTGGAAGGTGGAACTGCTCAGCGCCTCCGGGTCGGACGTCGGTGGTTTCAAGGAAGTGGTTGCCATGATCAGTGGCGATCGGGTTTTTTCACGGCTCAAGTTCGAGCGCGGCACCCACAGGGTTCAGCGGGTGCCGGAGACCGAGGCGCAGGGGCGTATCCACACCTCGGCCTGCACCGTGGCGGTCCTGCCTGAGGCCGAAGATGTCGATGTCGACATCAATCCCGCCGATTTGCGTATCGACCTGTTCCGGGCTTCGGGGGCGGGCGGTCAGCACGTCAACAAAACCGAATCGGCGGTGCGCATCACCCATATCCCGACCGGTATTGTGGTCAGTTGTCAGGACGAAAAATCCCAGCACAAAAACCGCGCCAAGGCCATGAAGGTGCTGCAGGCACGTCTGTATGACCAGATCCAGGCGGAGCAGCAGGCCAAACAGGCTGCGGAGCGCAAATCCCAGGTCGGCAGCGGCGACCGCAGCGAACGAATCCGTACCTACAACTTTCCGCAGGGACGCTGCACCGACCACCGTATCGGTCTGACCCTGTACAAGCTCGACCAGATCATGCAGGGGGACCTCGACGAGATCATCGACGCGCTGCTGACCCATGAACAGGCGGAACTGCTGGCCGGACAGGAGGGTTGATTGAGTGAGCCCTGGACGGTCCTGCGGGTGCTGAAATGGACCGCGCAGCACCTGCGTTCCAAGGGGATTGACAGCGGCCGGCTCGACGCCGAATGGCTGCTGGCCGACCTGCTCGGTCTCGACCGGGTCGGTCTCTATCTGCATTTTGACCGGCCGTTGCAGGCGGACGAGTTGGCCGCCTACCGTGAACGGGTGCGGCGCCGGGCCAGACGTGAACCGCTCCAGTACATCCTTGGGCACTGTGAATTCTGGTCCTTGCGGTTTCAGGTGTCTCCTGCAGTGCTGGTACCGAGGGCCGACACCGAGGTGTTGGTCGAAGAGGCTCTGAAGCGCATGGCTGACAGGGGGACCCTGCTCGATGTCGGTACCGGCAGCGGCTGTATCGCCCTGTCCCTGCTGCACGAACGTTCCAAATGGTGTGGCTGTGGTCTGGACAAAAGTGACCAGGCATTGCAGTTGGCCCGTACCAATGCCGTCGAGCAGGGGCTGGATGCGCGGTTTGAACCGGTGTGCGGCGACCTGGAGGCGCTCCCCGCCGGGCCGTACGACCTGATAGTCAGTAATCCGCCCTACATCCCGTCCGCGGACATTCAGGGGTTGATGCCCGAGGTGCGTGATTATGAACCCAGGCTGGCGCTGGATGGCGGTTCCGACGGTCTGGAGGCGTACCGGCACCTGGCGCGGCAAACCGGCCGCCTGGCTGCCGGGGGCTGGCTGCTGGTCGAAGTCGGTATCGGTCAGGCACAGGTTGTCCGGGAGCTGTTTGCCTCCGCCGGGCTGGGAGAGATTTTCATGCGCGAGGACTATGCCGGAATCCCCCGGGTGGTCGGCGGTCGACGACAGACAATATAAGAGAGGTCAAGGGGAGTGCCGGTGGCGCACCGGTGCGCTGTGATTCATGGAGAAGATCGAAATACATGGTGGTCATCGGCTTGAAGGCGAAGTTGTTGTCAGCGGAGCCAAGAATGCCGCCTTGCCGCTGCTGTTTGCCACCCTGCTGGCCTCGGGACAGAGCCGCCTCGACAATGTGCCGCGGCTGCGCGACTGTGACACGGTGGAGCGACTGCTTGGCATTTTCGGTGCCCGGGTTGAACGGAGCGGCAACACCTTTCTGGTCGATACCCGCGATGTGGCTTCCATTGAAGCTCCCTACGACCTGGTGCGCACCATGCGCGCCTCGGTCCTGGCGCTGGGGCCTCTCACGGCCCGGTTCGGTCGGGCGCGGGTCTCTCTGCCCGGCGGCTGTGCCATCGGCGCCCGGCCCATCGACCTGCACCTGAAGGGGCTGGCGGCCATGGGAGCGGAGATTACCCTGGAGCAGGGGTATGTCGAAACCCGGGCGGAGCGCCTGGTCGGTACCCGTATCTACCTCGACCTGCCGACGGTGACCGGTACCGAAAATCTGATGATGGCCGCCGCGCTGGCCAAAGGTGAAACCCTGCTGGAGAATGCCGCCCGCGAGCCGGAAATCGTCGACCTGGCCGAGGCCCTCAACAAAATGGGGGCCAGGGTCGAGGGAGCCGGCAGCGACACCATCCGCATTCAGGGGGCCGATGACCTGGCGCCCTACGAACACGCCACGATGGCCGACCGCATTGAGGCCGGGACCTTCCTGGTGGCCGGCGCCATCACCGGTGGTGATGTGCTGGTGCGCGGAGCCGTGCCGCAGCATATCGAGGCCCTGCTGGCCAAGCTGCGGGACAGCGGAGCGACCATTGAGGAACGGGAGGACGGTGTCCGCCTGATCGGACCGGAACGGCCCCGGTCGACATCCATCGTCACCAGTCCTCATCCCGGCTTTCCCACCGACATGCAGGCCCAGTTCATGGCGCTGATGTGTCTGGCCAGCGGCAGCAGCCAGATCAGTGAGCATGTGTTCGAAAATCGGTTCATGCATGTCTGCGAACTGCAGCGCCTGGGCGCCGATATCCAGATTGCCGGGCACACGGCCACAGTGCGTGGGGTGGAGCGGCTCAAGGGCGCCCCGGTGATGGCCACCGACCTGCGCGCCAGTGCCTCCCTGGTTTTGGCGGGACTGGCGGCCGAGGGGGTTACAACTGTGTCACGCATCTACCACCTCGATCGCGGTTATGAACGTATCGAGGAGAAGCTGGCGGCGCTGGGCGCGGATATCCGCCGGATCCGGGAGCAGGGCTGATTGCGCCTTCGGCGCGATTCGGGTTACATTGCGGCCGGTAAGGCAAGGGGTTAGACGATGAATGACTGGATCACCTTCGCCCTGCCCAAGGGGCGTATCATGCAGGACAGCATGGAGCTGTTCGGCCGCATCGGCATCACCTGCCCGGAGATGGACGGTGACAGCCGCAAGCTGGTGTTCGAAAATCCGGAGCAAAAGTACCGCTTTATGGCGGTGCGCGCGACCGATGTCCCCACCTATGTCGAGTACGGCAGTGCCGATATCGGCGTGGTCGGCAAGGACACCCTGCTGGAGCAGGGCAAGGACCTGTACGAGCCGCTGGATCTGAAATTCGGCTACTGCCGCCTGGTGGTGGCCGAGCCGAAGGAGCTGCTCAAGGATGACGATCCGGCCAACTGGTCGAATATCCGGGTTGCGACCAAGTATCCCAATATTACCGAGCGCTATTTTGCCGAGCGCGGTATCCAGGTGGAGGTTATCAAGCTGTACGGTTCCATCGAACTGGCGCCGCTGGTTGGACTGTCCGAGCGCATTGTCGACCTGGTTTCGACCGGAGGGACCCTGAAAGCCAACAACCTGGTCGAGGTCGAAACCATCGCCGAGGTGACCAGCCGGCTGATCGTCAACCGCGCCAGCCTCAAGACCAAGCACCAGCGTATCAGCCGTATTATCAGTGAGCTGGAGCAGGTGGTCGACGATACGGTGCGGATATCACAGTAGGGCAGAATCAGGATACAAGGCCAAAAGTTGAAGGGCGAGAGATGATACGGATTCTGACATTCAGCGAGCCCGGGTTTGAACAGGCCTTCGGGCGCATCGTCAACCGCGCCGAGGCGATGCCGGAGGGGGTGGAGCAGATTGTTGCTGACATCATCGCCGATGTGCGCCGGCGCGGCGATGCGGCCCTGAAGGAACTGACCCTGAGATTCGACCGGCTCGATCTTGACCAGGTCGGGCTGGAGGTCAGCCCGGAAGAGGTGGACGCCGCCTGCGCCCGGGTCGACGAGCAGGCCATGGCCGACCTGAAGCTGGCCGCCGACCGTATCGCCGCCTACCATCGCCGGCAAAAACAGGAAACCTGGCTGTGCACCGACGAGGACGACCTGATGGTCGGCCAGATGGTGCGGCCGCTCGACCGGGTCGGCATCTATGTCCCCGGCGGCAAGGCCGCCTATCCTTCGTCGGTGCTGATGAACGCCGTGCCGGCCAAAGTCGCCGGCGTCGGCGAAATCGTCATGGTGGTGCCCATGCCCGACGGTGTGGTCAATCCGCACGTGCTGGCCGCGGCCCGCATTGCCGGTGTCGACCGCATCTTTCGCCTCGGCGGTGCCCAGGCGGTGGCCGCGCTCGCTTTCGGTACTGAAACCGTGCCGCGCGTCGACAAGATCACCGGCCCCGGCAACATCTTTGTCGCCACGGCGAAAAAACAGGTCTTCGGGCAGGTCGATATCGACATGATCGCCGGTCCGAGCGAGATTCTGGTGATCAACGACGGCACGGGGGAGGCGGCTCACATCGCCGCCGATCTGCTCAGCCAGGCCGAGCATGACGAGCTGGCCTCCGCGGTGCTGGTGACCACCAGCCGCGCCATGGCCGATGCGGTGGCGGAAGAGGTCGAGAAACAGTTGGGTCAGTTGACGCGTGAGGAGATCGCCCGCAAATCCATCGACAACTACGGCGCTATCATTCTGGCCCGCGATCTGGATGAGGCAGCCGAATTTTCCAACCGCATCGCCCCCGAGCATCTGGAGCTGGCGGTGGCCGATCCCTTTGCCCTGCTGCCGAAGCTCAGGCACGCCGGCGCCATCTTCATGGGACATCACACCCCGGAGGCGGCGGGCGACTACCTGGCCGGGCCGAACCACACCCTGCCGACCGGCGGTACCGCGCGTTTCTTCTCGCCGCTGTCGCTGGACGATTTCGTCAAGAAATCGAGCCTGGTCTGCTTCTCCAGGGAGGGGCTGGAGCGACTCGGCGGAGCCATCGAACGCATCGCCACCCTCGAAGGGCTTGAGGCGCATGCGAAGTCGGTGTCGAAACGATTGGAAAAGAAACGCTGATTTCAGTTTGGCCGCCAAGACGCCAGGACGCCAAGGAGCCCCTCGTTTTTCCTGGCGCCTTGGCGTCTTGAGCGAGCATCGCGAGCGAGCGGCCAGTTTTTCACAGGGAAATGGGGGGAGGCCCATGCGCAAGGCGACGATCAACCGCAAGACCAACGAAACCGACATCCGCATCGAGCTGGCCCTTGACGGCAAGGGTGAACACGCCATCGACACCGGCGTGCCCTTTTTCGATCACATGCTGGTGCAAATCGCCCGGCACGGTTTTTTTGATCTGACCATCGACGCCAAAGGCGATCTGGAGATCGATGCCCATCATACCGTCGAGGATGTCGGCATTGCCCTGGGCGAGGCCTTCAAACAGGCCCTCGGCGACAAGGCGGGCATCCGCCGCTACGGTCGCGGCACCATGCCGATGCACGAGGCGCTCGCTTCGGTGATTCTCGATTTTTCCGGTCGGCCGCACCTGGTCTTCAACGTCGCTATTCCTAAGGCGCAGGTGGGCAATTTTGAAACCGAGCTGGTCGAGGAATTCTTCACCGCCTTCTGCAACCACGGCGGGGTCAACGTCCACGTCAATCTCGCCTACGGTGACAACCTGCATCACATCATCGAGGCGATTTTCAAGGCCTTCGCCCGCGCCCTCGATGAGGCGACCGGTCTCGACCCGCGCATCGAAGGGGTCTTGTCGAGCAAGGGGAAACTCGAATAAGGCAGGTACAAGGTCAAAGGTTCAAGGGGCAAGGAAAAAGGTAAAAGGAAAACCTTGAACCTTCGTTGCTGGAAAACGATAAGTCGAATTGGCATGATAACTATCATCGATTACGAAATGGGCAACCTGCGCAGCGTTGCCAAGGCCTTTGAATCCCTCGGCTTTGACGCCCGGGTCAGTGCCGATCCAAAGGATATCGCCGGCGCCGACAAGGTGGTGCTGCCGGGGGTCGGCGCCTTTGCCGACTGTATCGGCAATCTGAAAAAGGCCGGGTTTGTCGAGCCGCTATTGCGGCATGTTGAAGCGGGCAAGCCGCTGCTCGGCATCTGCGTCGGCATGCAGATGCTTTTCGACGAGAGCGAGGAATTCGGCCGTCACGAAGGCCTCGGTCTGATCCCCGGCAAGGTGCGGCGCTTCCCGTCCGGGATGGTGGAGGGGGGCGAGACCCTCAAGGTGCCGCACATGGGCTGGAACGAACTGAACATCCTCAAGCCGTCGCCGCTGTTTCGGGATATCGAGGACGGCAGCTACGTCTACTTTGTCCATTCCTACTACTGTCAGGCCGAGCGCGAGGAGGATGTCGCCGCCAGCTGCCGCTACGGCGATGTCACCTTCTGCGCTTCGATCTGGCGCGACAACATCATGGCGACCCAGTTCCACCCGGAGAAGAGCCAGGCGGTGGGGTTGAGGATATTCAGGAATTTCGGCGAACTGTGAACATTTCACCACCGAGGCACAGAGAGCACAGAGGGAAGCTCCAGCCGTTGAACTGACATCTCTCTGCCCACCACGAGATCTCGGTGTCCTCTGTGACTCTGCGGTGCCCTAAAGGATTTTGGCTGCATGATCATCCTACCCGCGATTGACTTGAAAGAAGGCAAATGCGTCCGCCTCGAGCAGGGGCTGATGGACAGGGACACCGTCTACAGCGATGACCCGGCGGCGCAGGCGCTCACCTGGCAGGAACAGGGGGGCGAATACCTGCACATCGTCGATCTCGACGGCGCCTTTGCCGGGGTGCCGAAGAACAAGGACGCCATCGAGGCGATCGTCGCGGCCATCGACATCCCGTGCGAGATCGGCGGCGGCATCCGCGACCTGCAGACCATCGAGGCCTATCTGTCTCTCGGTGTCGACCGGGTGATTCTCGGCACCATCGCCAAGGAAAACCCCGCCTTTGTCAAAGAGGCGTGCGATACATTCCCCGGGCGCATCGTCGTCGGCATCGATGCCAAAGACGGCCTGGTGGCGGTGCGCGGCTGGGCCGATGTGACCGAGAAGAAGGCGACCGAGCTGGCCAAAGAGATGGAGGGGTTCGGCGTCGCGGCGATCATCTACACCGACATCGCCCGCGACGGCATGATGCAGGGCCCGAATATCGAAGCGACCCGGGCGCTGGCCGAGTCAATCAGCATCCCGGTCATCGCTTCGGGAGGTCTTTCCAGCCTCGACGATATCCGCCGGCTGATGGCGATCGAATCTTCCGGCGTGACCGGCGTCATCACCGGCAAGGCGATCTACTCAGGCGCGATTGATCTGCGTGAGGCGGTGGCATTGACGAAGGGCCACAATATCTAAAAAGCAACCACGAAGTCACGAAGGCACAAAGAACGAAGATTGCGCCACTGTGAACCCTACCTGGGGCGCCTTATTGGCCCACCTCGCCCCTGGTTGCGGCAACTACCTTTGATGGATTGAACCGCGGCGCGGTCTGACTTCTTGCAGGGCTGGAGATTGAAGAGGGGCGAGAAAGTCGAACCCCCGTTCGATTCGGCTGCGGTATGATAGTGTGTAGTTTGTGTTCACTGTCATATCGAACGCATCATTGGGGGAGCGTCACGATGACCGGACATAACCAGCAACGGCAACGAATTGTTCAAGAAATCGCCAAGGGTGAAATTGCCGTTCAAGAAAGACGAGTCATTACCCAGGAGGATGCCCGTAGGAAGTTGGCGAAGTGGTTGGACGGGAAAACGGAGGACGTATGAATGCCCAAGAACTGATCAACGAAGCCGTGATGTTGCCGGTTGAAGATCGCGCCCGGATCGTCGATTCTTTGCTGCGCAGCCTAAATCCGCCGGAAGCCGAAATCGACTCGGCCTGGGCAAAAGTTGCCAGCCAAAGACTGGCCGAGTTGCGATCCGGGCAGGTTGAAGGCATTCCCGGCCAAGAGGTCTTTGACAAAATTCGGCAACGATTTGAGAAGTGAACTACTCGTTTCATCCCGAAGCCGAAGTTGAATTCAATCGAGCGGTTGATTATTACGAGGAAGTCGAACCGGGACTTGGTTACGATTTTGCGCTTGAAGTCTACGCCACTATCCAAATTTCTCTGACGCATCCCGAGGCTTGGCCGATTCTGGAAGGTGAAATGAGACGTTCGTTGGTGCGGAGGTTCCCCTACGGGATTATCTACTCCGTGAACGACAACGAACTCCAGATTCTTGCCGTTATGAATCTTCACCGTCATCCAGATTACTGGAAAAAAAGACTAACACCAAAAAGCTAGGAATGCCTCGTCATAGCATTGCGGTTTCCCCAGTGTCCTCTGTGACTCTGTGGTGAGCCAAAAAGGTTTTAAAAAATGCTGACCAAAAGAATCATTCCCTGTCTCGACGTCAAGGACGGCCGGGTGGTCAAGGGGGTCAATTTTGTTGGCCTGCGTGACGCCGGTGACCCGGTTGAGGCGGCCGAGGCCTATGACGCCCAGGGGGCGGATGAACTGACCTTTCTCGACATCACCGCCTCTTCCGACAACCGCGGCATCATCCTCGACGTGGTGCGACGCACCGCCGAGCGGGTCTTCATGCCGCTGACCGTCGGCGGCGGGGTGCGCACCTGCGAGGATGTCCGCAACCTGCTTAACGCCGGTGCCGACAAGGTGTCCATCAACACCGCAGCCGTGCACCGGCCCGAGTTCGTGCGCGAGGCGGCCGAGCGTTTCGGCAGCCAGTGTACCGTGGTCGCCATCGACGCCCGCCGGGTGCCCGGCTCTGATCCACAACGCTGGGAAGTCTACACCCACGGCGGCCGCAACCCGACCGGTCTTGACGCGGTTGCGTGGGCGGTGCGGATGGTCGACTACGGCGCCGGCGAGATTCTGCTGACGTCGATGGATTGCGACGGGACGAAAGACGGCTACGACATCGCCCTGACCCGGGCGGTGAGTGATGCCGTCGAAGTTCCGGTCATCGCTTCGGGCGGGGTCGGCAACCTCGAACACATTCGTGAGGGCCTGGTCGAGGGGGGCGCCAGCGCCGCCCTGGCCGCCTCCATCTTCCACTTCAAGGAATACACCATCGCCGAGTGCAAGGACTACCTGAGGCAGCATGGCGTTCCGGTGCGCTTGTGAAAAGGCAGTGCTCATGGAGCCGCGCGGCACACGGATGTGAGTCTTCGGAAAGAAGAACGATTCTGCGTGCTCTCTGGGGTAAAGACAAAGGACGTTAAAAGGCCATGAATCAACAGGACATTCTAACGGCCGTCTATCAGGTCATTCAGCAGCGCAAGGGCGCTTCCGCCGATTCCTCCTATGTCGCCTCCCTGTTCAGCAAGGGACTCGACAAGATTCTCGGCAAGATCGGTGAAGAGACCGCCGAGGTGGTGGCCGCCGCCAAGGACGGCGAGGCCGACAAGATCGTCTACGAGGTTGCCGATCTGCTGTTTCATGTTCTGGTGCTGCTTGGGCACCAGGATATCGAGCCGGAGCGGATTTACGTCGAGCTGCGGCGTCGTTTCGGAGTCTCCGGCCTGGCGGAGAAGGCGGCCCGCGAGCAAAAATAGGGCGGATTAGGGCTTGCGCCCATATTTGTCCTGACGTATATTTTTACATTTCCTGCATGGGCGCCCGGAGTCTCGGGACGCCCTCTTTGTGTTTCCCGCAAACATTCGGAAGGGATGGCATGACATGAGTTTGCAGCAGCGCCTGACCGATGCCATGAAAGAGGCGATGAAGGCCCGGGACAGCCTGAGGCTGAACACCATCCGCGGCATTCGCACCGCCGTCAAAAACCGTGAAATCGAAATCGGCAGCCAGCTTGATGATGATGCCATTATCGGTGTCATTTCGTCTTTGGCCAAGCAGCGGCGCGAATCGGCCCAGGCCTATCGTGATGGCGGCCGGCCGGAGCTGGCCGACAAGGAGGAGGCGGAGCTGGCTGTGCTGCAGGAATTCCTGCCGGCCCAGCTCAGTGACGACGAACTGCGGCAGATGATTGCCGAGGTGGCCGCCGAGATCGGTGCCGAAAGTCCGAAGGACATGGGCCGGGTGATGAAGGAACTGACGCCGAAGACGCGCGGACGTGCCGACGGCAAGCGGGTCAGCGAACTGGTGCGCGCCCATCTGGCCGGCTGAACACCGCAAGGATGAACCCGGTCGATATCGCCATTCTGGCCGTCCTCGTGCTGTTTGTCATCAAGGGGGCGGTGCGTGGCCTGCTCAAGGAGGTCTGCTCCCTGCTCGGTCTGGTGGTGGGGGGATTCCTGGCCTTTCGCTACCAGGGGCCCTTGGCGGAGGTTCTTGTCGACGGTCTTGGCTGGCCGGCCCAGGTCTGTCTGGTGATCGCCTTTTTGCTGCTCTTTTTCTCCTGTGTCGCGCTGTTTGCGGTGATCGGGTTTCTGCTGTCGCGTTTTGTCAAGATGCTGTTCCTCGGTGGCCTGAACCGGGTGACGGGCGCCCTGTTCGGTCTGTTGCAGGGGGTTCTGCTGCTGGCCATCATTCTGTTCGCCCTCAGCCTGCGTCCTTTGCCCTGGGGGCTGACGCCGGTTTTCAAGGCATCCCAGCTGGCGCCGCCATTGGTGACTCTGGGCAAGGCGACCATGCAGGGGAGCCGTACGTTGCTGCGGAGCTGAGACATGGGCGGGCCGTCGCCGATGACATCAGACCCGGTGCAGAGAGCCTTTGACCTGCTGGAATTCGATCGGGTGCGCCAGTTGCTGGCGGCCCGCACCGGGAGTGAACCGGGTCGTACCCTGGCCCTGGCCCTGGTTCCGTTGACGGACCACAGGCTGGTCACCGAGGCCCTTGACGAGCTGGACGAGGCCAGGGCCCAGCTGGACGAGACCGGGTCTGCTCCGCCAGGTGGCGTTGCCGACCTCGAGCCGGTGCTGGGAGCCGTTCAGGCCGAGGACGCTCTGCTCGATACGGCTGATCTGCTGGGTGTCGGCAAGGCCCTTGACGTTGTCAGGCAGTTGCGATCCTGGCTGCGCCAGGATCTGGCGCCTCGCCTGTTTGAGCTGAGTCGTGAATGCGATCCGCTCCCCGGTCTGGCGGGTGCCCTGCGGGAGAGTCTCGGACCGCGTGGCGAGATCCTCGATTCGGCCTCTTTTGAGCTGGCCGAAATCCGGAGCAGGCTGCGGTCGGTGCGCGAGCAGGTGCGTCGCCGGCTGGAGCAGATGCTTCAGGACGAGGAGCTGGCTCCGGCCTTTCAGGAACGGATTATCACCCTGCGGGGGGAACGCTATGTCGTGCCCGTACGTGCCGACCGCCGCGGTATGGTGCGCGGATTCGTTCACGACAGTTCCGGCAGTGGCCAGACGCTGTACGTCGAGCCCGAAGTCGTACTTGAGGCCAACAATGAGTTGGTGGAACTGCTGCGGGCCGAACAGCGGGAAATCCGCCAGATACTTTTGCGGCTGAGTGCGGCGGTGCGGCGCTGTGCCCCCCAGTTGCGCCACAATCAGCACATCCTGGCCCGTATCGATCTGCGGCTGGCGGCGGCCCGGCTTGCCCGGGACATGGACGCATGCCGGCCCCGAATGGCCGGGCAATGTGAGATTGATCTGCGCCAATGCCGTCATCCGCTGCTGCTGTTCGATCGCGACGGGCTTCCGCTTGAGGGGCGGGCGGTCCCGGTCGATTTGCGTCTGGAGCCGTCAACGCGACTTCTGGTCATCAGCGGGCCGAACACCGGCGGCAAGACCGTGGCGCTGAAATGTTTTGGTCTTATGCAGCTGATGCTGGCATCCGGGCTGCAGATTCCATGTCATCCCGATAGCCGGACCTGGCTGTTTGCGCGGGTTTATGCCGATATCGGTGATGACCAGAGTATCGACGCCGGATTGTCGACCTTTTCGGCCCATCTGTTGCGCCTGCGCCAGATACTGGAACGAGCGGGCGAGGACAGTCTGGTGCTGCTGGACGAGGTTGGCACCGGTACCGATCCCGCGGAAGGAAGCGCCCTGGCTCTGGCGCTGCTGGAGGAGCTGTGTACGCGCGGGGCCCGGGTGGTGGCGACGACCCATCTGCATCGGGTCAAGGCTTTTGCCCAGCAGCGTGAAGATGCCGCGAATGCCTCGGTCGCCTTTGACCCGGAAACGTTCCGGCCGCTGTATCGCCTCGACTACGGGACTCCCGGCGCCAGCGGGGCGTTGGCGATTGCCGCCGGCCTGGGGTTTCCGGAAGCTGTGCTCAAGCGGGCACGCGCCTACGTCGATCCGGCGGAACAACGTGGCCGTGACCTGCTCGAAGAGCTGAACCGCACTTTGGTGCAGGCGCGCGAACAGCAGCTCAGGGCCGATGAGGAATGGCGTCGCGCCCGGCAGGAGCGGGAAAAGCGAACCCGACTGTTGCGTCAGTTTGAACAACAGCGTGAGGACCTGCTGGAGCGGGCCCGCAGGCAGGCACGCGCTCTGGTGCGCAGGACCGAGCAGGAGCTGCGTTCGCTGAAACAGAAGGCGGAAGAGGGCTTGACGACTCCGCGCCAGGCCGAACTGGCGGGGGACCTGCGCGCCATCGAGCAGACGTTGCAGGTCCAAAAGAATCGTCCGGCCGGCAAACGCCTGCGGCATGCCCGGGTGGGTGACCGGGTCCGGCATCGTCTGCTGGGCCAGGAGGGAGAGGTCGTCAGGGTTGAAGGAGAGCAGGTGGATATTGCCGTGGCCGGCAAACGGCTGCAATGCCGGCTGGCCGACCTCGAGGCGGCCGGACCTGCGCCTCGGCCTTCAGGAAAGGTCCGCATCCGAAGTGAGTTCCCGGCCGATTCGGGGCCGGAACGTCTGATGCTGGTAGGGCGACGGGTCGATGACGCCCTGCCCGAGATAGAGCGCTTTCTCGACCGGGCCCTGCGGGTCGGGCGACGGCAGGTCGAAATTGTGCACGGCAGCGGCGAAGGGATTTTGCGCCGGGCGGTCCGTGAGCTGCTGGCCGGGCACCCGGCGGTCACGGCCTTTTATGCCGCCGATGTCGCCCATGGCGGCGACAACGTGACCGTGGTCGAGCTGGAGAGCTGATGGGGCGAATACCCGAGGAGACGATTCAGCAGATTCGTGACCGGGTCGATATTGTCGAGCTGGTCGGACGCTATGTCCAGCTCAAGCGCAGCGGGGCGAACAATTTCGGGCTCTGCCCGTTTCATGGGGAAAAGACGCCATCCTTCAATGTCAACGCCGACCGGCAGTCCTTTCACTGCTTCGGCTGCGGCGAAGGCGGCAACGCCATCAGCTTTCTGATGAAGATCGAGGGGCTCGGTTTCCGGGAAGCGGTGGAGAAGCTGGCCGCCGAGGTCGGGGTTGAGATTGCCGAGGAGCGGACCAGCCCGGAAGAGGAAGCGCGTCGCCGGGAGCGCGAACGGCTGCAGCGGATTTTGACGGAAGCCTGCAGTTTCTACCACCGGCTGCTGATGCGTGATGGCAGCGCCGCTCGGGCGCGGGCCTATTTGAAAAAGCGTGGGTTTGACGGCGATACCGCCCGGGCCTGGCAGCTCGGTTACGCGCCGGATGCCTGGGACCAGCTGGCCCTCTATCTGACTGACAGGGGGATTGAAGCCGAACCGGCGCGCCAGCTCGGTCTGATCCGCCCGGGACGGCAGGGGCGCGGAGATTATGACCTGTTTCGTGATCGGGTGATGTTTCCCATCGAAGACCACTACGGCAACATAGTGGCCTTCGGCGGCCGCGCCCTGAAGGATGATGGGCCCAAGTACATCAACTCGCCCGAATCGCCCGTCTATCACAAGGGGCGGGTGCTTTACGGCCTTTTCGCCGGTCGTGAACAGATGCGCAAAAGCCGGCGGGCCATTGTGGTCGAGGGCTATTTCGATGTGCTGGCCATGCATCGGGCCGGCTGGAAGAATACCGTCGCCACCTGCGGGACTGCCATGACGGTGGAGCACGCCCGGCTGCTCAAGCGCTATGCCGATACCCTGATTCTGCTGTTCGACCAGGACCGGGCCGGGCAGGCCGCGGTTGTTCGGGGGCTGGAGGCGGCTTTGCCCATCGGACTGGATGTCCGCACCCTGAGTCTCGAACCGGGGGAGGATCCGGATTCCTTTCTGGCCCGTCACGGACAGCAGGAGCTGGAACGAAGGCTCGAAAATGCCGTGCCGGCTCTGGAATGGGACATGGAGCGCCTGCTGGCCGGGGCTGACGATGTCCGTGCCCGCGCCCGTGCCATTGACGAACTGGTCGGACGCATTCGGCTGGTGGTTGACCCGATCGAGCGGGACCTCTATCTGAAACGCCTGGCCGACAAGGTCGGGCTGGATGTCGCGACGCTGACCGCCCGGGGAAAGACGGGGCGGTCCGGGGGGGCGGAAACAAGGCGGGCAGCGCCGGTCGGTACCGTTCCCGCCCCGGCCGATACGGACGGGTCCGGTTTGCATCCGGCCGAAGAGCTGTTGCTGCACCTGCTGGCGGTTGATGCCGAAGCACGAAAAAGGGTTGCCGGAACAGGGGTTGAAAAGGTTTTTCTCAGTCCGGCTGCCCTTGACCTGGCACGTTTGCTGGTTAACTTGCCTGACATGGATGAAGAAGGGGACCCGATTCGGTCCCTTGCCCTCAATGACGGGCAAAGCCGGATTTTGTCAGGTATTCTTGAAAAGGACCGGGCGCGCCTTGGCGAAGACGCCGAGGCCATGCTGGCCGAGTGTCTGCGCCGGCTGGAAGTCGAAAGGCTGCGTCGGCGTGACCGCGAGCTGTCCCGGCTGATTGCCCAGGCTGAAAAGGCGGGTCAGTCGGACCAGCGGCAGAAGCTGCTCAGGGAAAAACAGAATATTGCCCGGCGTCTGAAGGCGCAGGGCTGAAAAGAATCATACGACGCCGCCATGAGGCGGAACGAGGAGAGCGCAGGGAATGTCGAAAAAAAACTCGATGGAAGAAGTTCAGCAGCTGATAGACCTGGGCAAGGAAAAAGGCTTTCTCACCTATGACGAGGTCAATGATGTCCTGCCGTCGGATGTCGTTTCTTCCGACCGGCTGGATGATGTCATGAGCCTGTTCGGTGAGCTGGATATCGAAGTGGTCGATTCCGAGGCGAACCTGTCCTCGGGCAAGACCCGGTCGGAAGGGGAAAGCGGAGAGGAGTCTTCCCGTTACGATGAGGATGAAGAGCTTGAGGCGGGGACGGTTGGCCGTACCAGCGACCCGGTGCGCATGTATCTGCGGGAGATGGGGCAGGTCTCCCTGCTGACCCGCGAAGGGGAAGTCGAGATCGCCAAGCGGATCGAAGAGGGGGAAGCGCAGGTGACCCGGGTGGTGCTCAAAACCCCGATCGCTTTCCAGGAAGTGGTCAGCCTCGGCGAGCGGCTCGCCAAGGGGCAGATCAGTGTTGCCGAGATTACCAAGGATTACGACGAGGAAGAGGGGAGCGAAGCGGCTCAAAAGCATCAGGAACGGATCTCCGGTCTGATTGCGCAGATATCGGAACTGAACAAGGACCTTGTCGCAAAGAAGGAGCGGCTGCTCACCGCCAAAATGAGCAAGAAGGACCGCACGGCGCTTGAGGAGGAGTGCGACGGTCTGCGTGAGCAGCTCGCGGAGCTGATGCGCCAGATCCGGCTCAAGGACCATCAGGTGGCCAAGATTGTCGACCGGCTCAAGGAGCTTGGTGAGCAGGTCAAAAAGGGGCAGCAGGAGATTCAGGCGTGCGAAAAAGAGCTCGGCCGTCCGCTCAAGGAGATCCAGCCTCTGTTGAAGCGGATGCGCAAAAGCGATGAGGAGGCCCTGGCCATTTCAAAGGACCTTGGCGTGCCGGTCGATACCCTGCTGGTGGTGGAAAAACGCCTGAAAGCGGCCGAACGCAAGTTTCTCAAGGTCCAGGAGGAGTCCGGTTTCCAGCCTGAGGAGCTGGTCGAATCCCTCAAGGAGGTGCAGAAAGGTGAGTGGAAAGCCAAGCAGGCCAAGACCGAACTGGTCGAGGCCAATTTGCGCCTGGTCGTCTCCATCGCCAAAAAATACACCAATCGTGGCCTGCAGTTTCTTGATCTGATTCAGGAGGGGAACATCGGGCTGATGAAGGCGGTTGACAAGTTCGAATACCAACGCGGCTACAAATTTTCCACCTACGCCACCTGGTGGATCCGGCAGGCGATTACCAGGGCGATTGCCGACCAGGCCCGGACCATCCGTATCCCGGTTCACATGATTGAAACCATCAACAAGCTGATTCGTACCAGCCGCCAGCTGGTTCAGGAGATGGGACGTGAACCGACGCCGGAGGAGATCGCCGAGCGTATGGAGCTGCCGCTTGAGAAGGTCCGCCGGGTGCTCAAGATCGCCAAGGAGCCGATTTCCCTGGAAACCCCCATCGGTGAGGAGGAGGATTCGTCGCTGGGGGATTTCATCGAGGACAAGAACGTGGTTTCGCCTCTCGAGGCGGTGATCAAGAGCAACCTGGCCGATTCGACCGCCAAGGTGCTGGCCACCCTGACGCCGCGCGAGGAGAAGGTGCTGCGCATGCGGTTCGGCATCGGCGAAAAATCGGATCACACCCTTGAGGAGGTCGGGCAGGATTTTCAGGTCACGCGTGAGCGTATCCGCCAGATCGAAGCCAAGGCCCTGCGCAAGTTGCGGCATCCGAGCCGGGCCAAACGGCTGAAGAGTTTTGTTGACACCACCGACTGAAGGGATTTCCGGCCTTGACACCGCCGGTTGTCGGTCCTAAACTACTCTTTCGTGTCTTGACGGGCCTATAGCTCAGTTGGCAGAGCCACCGGCTCATAACCGGTTGGTCCCAGGTTCGAATCCTGGTGGGCCCACCACAGGGAGAACATGAGTCTGACACTCATATACGGATACTTTCTCGCTTAGAAGAGTTCAAAAGAGTGCACCGGTTCCTGGGTTGCACTCTTTTGTTTTGTACGCCATGGCCAGAAAACAGAACATATGTGTCAACGACCTCGCCGGATTGCTCAACCGGCTCTATCCCTGGAAGCTGGCTGAGGACTGGGATAATGTCGGCCTTCTGGTCGGTGAAGGCGGCGCGCCGGTAGAGAGGGTCCTGGTCTGTCTCGACATTGACTCGTCGGTTATTGCTGAAGCGGAGCGCCTGGGCGTTCAGGCTGTTGTCGCCCATCACCCCCTGTTGTTCAAGCCGCTCAAGCGGATTTCCCCTGTCGACGAAGTCGGTCGAAGTGTCTATGCCGCCATCCGGGCAGGTGTCGCCCTGTTCGGGGTCCACACCAATCTGGACCGGGCGCGAGGCGGGCTGAACGACTGGCTGGCCGAATGTCTCGACCTGGGGCAAGTCGAGGTTCTGGCCGATGGTGGCTGTGATTCACTGGTCAAGCTGGTGGTGTACGTTCCCGAAGGGCATCAGGATAAAGTCGCTGATGCCCTTTTTGCATCCGGGGCCGGCCACATCGGCAATTATGACTGCTGTTCCTTCAGACTCGAAGGAGAAGGAAGCTTCCGGCCGGGAGCCGGCACCCATCCCTGGGTCGGACGTGAGGGAGAACTCGAACGGGTGCGGGAGTGGCGTCTCGAAACGGTTGTGCCGCGCGAGCGTGTCGACCGGGTTGTGGCGCGGATGCTCAAGGTCCACCCCTATGAGGAAGTCGCCTACGACATCCTGCCGCTGGCCAATCGGCGCACCGACATCGGCCTGGGGCGGATCGGGCGTCTCGGGCAACCGACCCCCCTTGAGGACTTTGTCGTCCAGATCAAGGAGGCGCTGGAGCTGGATCACCTGCGGCTGGCGGGGCGCGGCCCCCGGCAGGTTGCCAAGGTTGCCGTCTGCGGAGGTTCGGGTGCCTTTTTGCTGCACCAGGCCCACCGATGCGGGGCCGATGTTCTGGTGACCGGGGACGTCAAGTATCACGAGGCGCGAGAAGCGGAACAGCTTGGCATCCATCTCATTGATGCCGGGCATTTTGGTACGGAGAAGATTGCTGTCAGGAAGCTGGTCGCCGAATTGGGGCTGGCAGCCCGGCAGAGCGGCTGGAACGTCGAATTTTTAGCCCACACCGGGGAAAAGGAGCCTTTCAGGGTCGCCTGACAGGTTTCACCCGGTAGTGCAACAAACGGAGGTAGAACATTGCACGAAAAACTGGCGGTGCTCAGAGAACTGCAGGACATCGATCGGGAGTTACGGCAGTTCGAGGAGCAGAAGCGGGCTCTGGAAGTCCGCATTGCGGAAAAGAAGCAGGATATGGCGCGGGTTCAGGAGATGGTTGACGCCCTGGCCGACCAGATGGAAGAGATCGGGGCCCATCGACGCCGTCTGGCAACCGAGCTGGATGAGGAAAAGGCCAAGGCACTCAAATCGGAAGCCCGGCTGCCCGAAATCAAGACGCAAAAAGAGTATGTCGCCGTTCTCAAGGAAGTCGACACCGCCAAGGCCAAGATGCGGGAGCTTGAAGCTGAGATGGGCGAACTCGACAGCCAGCTGAAAGGGCTGAGCGAGGAGCGGGAAGAAAAGGAGACCGCACTGAAAGAGGCTGCCGAAGCCGTGGAAACCAGCCAGGCCGAGGTCGACGCCGAGCTGGCGGCCTTTGCCTCCCGGGTTGATGAAGTCACGACCCGGCGCAATGAACTGCTTGAACAGCTGCCGGCAGGGGTGCGCAAACGTTACCAGACCCTGATCAGCCGCCGGGCGGGTCTTGCTGTGGTCGAGGCCCGCAACGGGGCCTGCACCGGCTGCAACATGCACCTGCCTCCGCAGCTTTACAACGACCTGTTCAAGGTCGATCGTCTGCTCGACTGCCCCCATTGCAACCGGTTGCTCTATATCGTGGAGCAGGGCTGACGCACGCTGAGGGTGGTCGAAGACTTCCAGGTGATCGCTGCCCGCAGTCGTGGACTGCGGGGGGAGGAAAGTCCGGGCTCCGCAGGGCAGGATGGTTCCTAACGGGAACCGGGGGTGACCCCAGGGAAAGTGCCACAGAAAGCAGACCGCCCGGCGTCGTTGCCGCCTTGCGGTGACGTTGCCGTGGTGAGGGTGAAAGGGTGAGGTAAGAGCTCACCAGGTCCGGCGGTGACGTCGGATGCTCGGTAAACCCCATCCGGAGCAAGGCCGAATAGGGGAGCGTTTGAGGGCGGCCCGTCCGAGGCTCCCGGGTTGGCTGCTTGAGGCCGTCGGCGACGGCGGTCCCAGATGAATGATCACCACCCCGCCGAGGGCAACCGGAGCGGGGGACAGAACCCGGCTTACGGAAGTCTTCGACCACCTTTTTTATTTCCAGGGACGGCCCATAAGGGGGC
Organism: uncultured Geothermobacter sp.; assembly: GCA_964501815.1. GTDB lineage: Bacteria > Desulfobacterota > Desulfuromonadia > Desulfuromonadales > Geothermobacteraceae > Geothermobacter. Next base: position 8,962 of record CAZCUR010000012.1, on the reverse strand, counting down.
ATCTGCTGCGTTACGCTCGCTGACCTTTCCTCGACGTAGCCTCCGGCTACGCCTGCGGCAGGCCCGTTTCGCAAGCCTTGCATCTGCCCCCTTCTGGGCCGTCCCTGTACCGCTGGAGAGCCAAATTGACGGGTCCGGATGGGGCATCTGCTGCGTTACGCTCGCTGACCTTTCCTCGACGTAGCCTCCGGCTAC
>CAZCUR010000012.1:0-8667 GCA_964501815.1 uncultured Geothermobacter sp. | reverse complement strand
GCCTGCGGCAGGCCCGTTTCGCAAGCCTTTTACCGGCTTTTGCGGAGATTTCAGGCGCTTGCCGAACGATTGTCCCGTCTTCTTTCCAGGATTCAATTCCTTACGATGAAAAAAACTCCGCACTGCTACGACTGGACAGATCTTGTCGCCAGGCTGCAAAACGAACTGGCCGACCTCGATCCGGCGGACACTGCCTGGCTGCTGGGGCAGATCGAACAGATTGAGGTTCTTCAGCGCCGGCTGCACGAGCTGGCACTGTCGGCCAATGCCGAAGCGATCTGCGCCGACTGCCGCGGCGCCTGTTGTGAGCGGGGGCTGCACCATCTCAATCTTGCCAACCTGCTCTCCTTCCTGCTGCGCGGCGCGTCGCCGCCCGCCCCCGACTTTTCCACCACCTGCCCCATGCTGGGGCCTTGCGGCTGTCTGCTGCCGGTCGAGCGGCGTCCTTTTAACTGCGTCACCTTTCTCTGTGAATCGGTCGAAGACCGTCTGACTCCGGAGGCGCGCGATCGTTTCTACCGGATGGAGGCGCAGCTTCGGGAGGTTTACGAAGCCCTGGCCGGGCGGTACCCGGCCGCGACCCTCAGGGGGATCTGGATCTACCTGGAACGTCATCCAGGCGGCAGGATTCTGGCCAAAAGCTGACGAGCCCGCTTTCCTGTATCATTCGTCTAATGCGTCGGCCGAGCGGGGACGATATAATAGGCAGAAGCCTGAAATGACATGACTTTGAAAGGATTCACCATGGACCTCTCCTTTCAGCGCAAAAATGGTGACATTGACAAGCTCATTGACGATCTGATGAACCGGGTGGGGGTCTATCATCCCGAGATGGTGCGCCAAATGATCATCAGTGCCCTCAAGGCCGGTCATGAGACCTCCTATCTGGCCGACCTGAAACTGATGCGCACGACCATGAAGGAGATGCGCTACACCTCCAAGGTGTTCGGTCCCTACCGCGGGCGCAAAAAGGTCACCATCTTTGGTTCGGCCCGGACCGAACCCAGCGAGCCGATCTACCGCAAATGCGTTGAATTTTCGCGTCTGCTGGCGGAATCAGGGTATATGGTCATCACCGGCGGCGGGGGTGGCATCATGCAGGCCGGAAACGAGGGGGCCGGGGTTGAAAACAGCTTCGCCGTCAACATCCGTCTGCCTTTTGAACAGGAAACCAATCCGGTGATGAACGGCAGCGAGCGGGTGATTACCTACAAGTACTTTTTCAATCGCAAGGTTGCCTTTCTCAAGGAGGCGCACGCCGTTGCCCTCTTTCCCGGGGGATTCGGGACCCTGGATGAGGCCATGGAGATCATGACCCTGATTCAGACGGGCAAGAATCCTCCCATCCCCCTGGTGATGATCGATGAGGATGACGGCGACTACTGGGAGCACCTGTTCGATTTCATCCGCGATACCCTGCTGAAAAAGGGACTGATTTCCGGCGAGGATTTCAGCCTTTTCTCCATCACCCGCGACCCGGCCGAGGCGGTCGCCATCATCGAGGAGTTCTACCGCGTCTACCATTCCATGCGTTTTGTCGGCCCGCTGCTGGTGATTCGGCTCAACAAGGGGCTTGATACCGGTCATCTGCGGATTCTGCAGGATGAATTCGCCGAAATTCTGGCCCCCGGCGGCCATTTCCGCCTGACCGGACCGCTGCCGAAAGAACAGGACCAGCCCGACCTGCTCGGGCTGCCGCGCATTGCCTTTGAATTCAACAACCGCAGTTTCGGTTTGCTCAAAGCCTTTATCCGCCGGCTCAATTCCTTCTGATTCCGGCCTGTTTGCCTTGCCCCGGCTTGCGAGCCGCCCAACCCCTGTTATAGTGAAAACCGTCTGCACCGCCCGGATGATTATCCGGGCGGGAACGGTTCGTTCGCGCCTGAAACCGATTCCCATCACACAGAGGAGGTTGCCAAGATGAAGAGACTGCTGACATTCGCCCTCGTCCTTGCTGTATCCCTCTTTCTGGTCGTGCCCCAGACCATGGCGGCCCGTACCCGCTTCGTCACCATCGGTACCGGAGGGGTCACCGGTGTCTACTACCCGACCGGCGGCGCCATCGCCAAGATGGTCAACAAGAAGCGCAAAGTGTACAACCTGCGTGCGACGGTCGAGTCGACCGGCGGTTCCGTCTTCAACGTCAACGCCATTATGGCGGGGGATCTGGAGTTCGGCGTGGTCCAGTCCGACCGTCAATATCAGGCCTACAACGGTACCGCCGACTGGGAAGGCAAGCCGCAGAAAAAGCTGCGTGCCGTTTTTTCCATTCACCCCGAGTCGGTCACCATCGTTGCCGCTTACGACAAAAACATCAAAACCGTCTATGATTTGAAGGGCAAGGTCGTCAACATCGGCAACCCCGGTTCCGGCCAGCGTGGCAACGCTCTCGACCTGCTGGCGGCGGCCGGCATCGACTGGCAAAAGGACCTCAAGGCCGAAGGTCTGAAGGCGGCCGAATCGGCCAGCATGCTGCAGGACGGCCGTATCGACGCCTTCTTCTACACCGTCGGGCATCCGAACGGTTCGGTGAAGGAAGCGGTCGCCGGTGCGCGCAAGGTCAACTTTGTTGAGGTGCCGAAGGATATTATCGACAAGCTCGTGGCCAAATATCCCTACTACGCTCCGTCATTTATCCCCGTCGACCAGTACAAGGGGGTGATGAACAAGGCCAACGTCCCGACCTTTGGTGTCAAGGCAACCTTCTGCACCAGCGCCGATGTGCCTGACGATATCGTCTATGCCATCACCAAGGAAGTCTTCGACAATTTCGAGGAGTTCAAGAAGCTGCACCCGGCCTATGCCGTGCTGACCAAGGAAAGCATGCTGCAGGGCCTGTCGGCACCGATTCATCCTGGTGCGCTGAAATACTACCGGGAAGTCGGACTGATGAAGTGAGGCGGTCCTTTGCTCTTCCGGCTGCCTGGGCGCCGGAGGCTGTAAATCTCTCTTTTTGATTGGCAAGGGGCCGCCTGTGTGCGGCCCCTTCTGTTTTGATGGGAGGAACGATGGCTGACAGAAAGCAGGAACATTTGCCACCGGAACAACAATCGGGTGAAGCGGCCGCAAAAAAAATCCTGGAACAGGAAGAGTACGGTCTGCGTCGAGCCGAAAACTGGACCCGTTATCTGGTGCCGGTCATCGGCATCTGCTGGTCCCTGTTCCAATTGTCCCTTTCCAGCTGGCTGCTGATTGACTCCACCTATACGCGGGCCATTCACCTTGCCTTTGCCTTTGCCATCGTCTTTTGTTCCTACCCGACCTTCAAGCGTGAGGTAAAAATTCCGGGATTGCGCTGGCTGTCGGAACGGCGCAAGGTGCCTGTCGCCGATATGGTGCTGGCTGCGCTGGCGGTGATATCGGCCCTTTATATCGCCCTTGATTACGAAGGCCTGTCAACACGGGTCGGCGCGCCGATTGATCGCGATCTCTGGATCGGGTTTCTGCTCGTCGTCTTTCTGCTGGAGGCGGCCCGGCGCACCATCGGACCGGCATTGCCGGTCATCGCCCTTTTCTTTACCTTCTATGCCTTTTTCGGCCCCTACATGCCTGATTTTCTCTCCTTCAAGGGCGTCAGCATCAATCGTTACATCACCCAGATATCGCTGACGACTGAAGGGATTTACGGCATTCCGCTGGACGTGTCCGCACGCATCGTTTTTCTGTTCGTACTCTTTGGCGCGCTGCTGGAACGGGCGGGAGGAGGCAAGTTTTTTATCGATCTGGCCATGAGTCTGCTGGGCCGTTACAAGGGCGGGCCGGCCAAGGCGGCGGTGATGAGTTCAGGGCTGACCGGACTGGTGTCCGGCAGTTCCATCGCCAATGTGGTCACCACCGGCACCTTTACCATTCCGCTGATGAAGAAGGTCGGCTATCCGCCGAAAAAGGCGGCCGCCATCGAGGTGGCGGCCAGCACCGACGGGCAGATTATGCCTCCGATTATGGGGGCGGCGGCCTTCATCATTGCCGAGTATGTCAATATTCCCTATCTCGAGGTGTGCAAGGCGGCGGCGATTCCGGCTTTCGCCTCCTATGCCACCCTCTTTTTCCTGACCCATATCGAGGCGAGCAAGCTCGGCCTGAAAGGCCTTCCCAAGGCAGATCTCCCTGTTTTTCTGCAGGTTTTGGTCAACGGCCTGCACTACACCATTCCGCTGCTGGTGTTGCTCTATGAGCTCATCATTCCGCGCCATTCACCCGATCTGGCCGCCTTTCGCGCCATCATGGTGCTGCTGGTGATCATGCTGGTTCAGCATCCGGTCAAGGCCCGGTTCAAGGGAGAGGGGCGTATCGCCGATGGCTTCCGGCGGGGGGTGACCGAGATCGTTCAGGGCCTGATTGCCGGGGCACGCAACATGGTGAGCGTTGCCGTGGCAACGGCCGCAGCCGGCATCATCGTCGGAGTGGTGACCATGGGCCTGGGGGGGCTGATTACCGACATCATCGATACCTTGAGCCGCGGTAACATCTACGCCATGCTCGGTATTACCGCCTTTGCCAGCCTGTTGCTCGGCATGGGCCTGCCAACCACTGCGACCTATATCGTCATGGCGAGCCTCACCGCACCGGCTATTGTCACCATCGCCGAATGGCAGGGTTTTGCCGTGCCGCTGATCGCCGCCCACCTGTTCTGTTTCTATTTCGGCATTCTGGCCGATGACACGCCTCCGGTCGGGCTGGCAGCCTACGCCGCCGCGGCGATTGCGCGGTCCGAACCGATTCCAACCGGATTGCAAGGCTTTATGTACGACATCCGTACCGCCATTCTGCCGTTCATGTTCATCTTCAACCATGATTTGCTGCTCTGGGGCATCGACAGCTGGGGGCTGGCACTGTTGATTTTTGTCATGACCTGCCTCGGCGCCTTTGCCTTTGCCGGCGCAACCCAGGGCTGGTTCGCCTGGCGCAATCGCTGGTGGGATGTCCCCTTGCTGCTGCTGGTGACGGCGATGATGTTCCGGCCGGACTTTTTCGGTGACCTGCTCGGCATCGAAAATCACTACGTAGCCTATATCCCCGGCCTGATTGTGCTTGGACTGGTGATTTTCTGGCAAAAATGGCGCCAAAGGCGGGCACAACAGGTCGAGACAGGAGGCGCGCAATGATTCCGCAGTATCGGACGCTGTTGTACGCGACGGACCTTTCGGCGCACGCATCGGGTGTGTTTCGGCACGCTGTCAGTCTTGCCCGGGCCTACGATGCCGTCATCCATATCGTTCATGTGATGCCGGCACTCGACCCGGCCATGGAAAACTACCTGGCGGCGGCCATGGGGGAGGAGCTTTTTACCGATCTGGAGGAGAAGAACCGGGAAGAGTTGCGGCAGACCATCATGAACCGCCTGCAGGCCTTTGCCGATGAGGAACTGAAGGACCATCCGGAAGACCGTGCCCGGGTTGTCGGCATTGAGGTCCATTACGGCCGGCCGGCGGTCAGCATCCTTGAAACCGCCGACCGGCTTGATCCTGATCTGATTATCTGTGGCACCCACAGCAAGGGGCTTTTTCAGCACGCCTTTCTCGGCAGTGTGGCCGAGAAGGTGCTGCGCAAATCGACCCGGCCGGTGCTGGTGGTGCCTATCGACGGCTGAGCTTCAGTCGTTCAGCCAGACCTCCAGCAGGTCGAATGCGGTGACGACCTTGGTGCAGTTGCGCCGCAGAAACTCCTCCCCGAGCGGTTTGTCGGGGGCGATCTGCTCCACAGCCGCCAGCGCCCGGGCGCCGTCGAAATCGACGAACGCCAGGCGCAGGGTCAGTTCCTCCTCCGGACGGCCGAAGGCGACCCCCGGGAGCATGGCCACACCGGTCTCTTCCAGGATGCGGTTGCAAAGGTCCCTGCTGGTGCCGATGCCGCGATGCGCCAGTTTGTCCCGGAGAGGAGCAAAATCCGGGAAGAGGTAAAACCCGCCGTCCGGCCGTTCAAGGTTCAGACCGAAACGGGTCAGCCGGGTGTGAATGTGATCGCCCAGAGCCTTGAGAATGCGGCGTGAGTTCCACAGGTAGCGCTCGAGGCGCAGCCCGCCGGCGAAGGCGCGCACGGCGGCGTACTGGATCGGTGCACTGGTGGCGGTGAAGGTTTCGCTTGCCACCGAGGCCATGCTTTCGGCCAGCCAGTCGAGTTCCGCCGGGAAGACGAAGGTTCCCAGGCGCCACCCTCCGGCGCCACACCATTTGCTCAGCCCACCGGAAATAATGGTCCCCTCCGGATAATAGCGGGCGACGGAGCAGTGTCCGCCGTCGTACTGCAGCTCTCCGTAGATTTCATCGGACAGCAGGATGACATGGTACTTGCGCGCCACCTCGGCCAGGGCGCGCAGTTGTTCGTCAGTGTAGCTGTAGCCCGTCGGGTTGTTGGGGTAGTTGAGAATGACGATGCGCGGCCGGGTCGGGTCGTCCTTGCACAGCCGTTCCAGTTCGTCCGGGGTCAGCAGCCATTTGTTGTCTTCCCGGGTCGGCACCCAGTGCACATGGCGGCCGATGATATGCGCCTGGGGGGCATAGGAGACCCAGCTCGGGGTCGGTATGACCAGGTCGCCGTAGTAGACCAGCTGCAGCAGGAACATCAGTTCCTTGGAGCCCGGCCCGATCAGAACGTTTTCAGGACGGTAACTCAGCCCCTGGGTCCGCTCATAGTAATCGGCGACGGCCCCCTGGAGTTCGCGCAGCCCGCGAACCGGCAGGTAATCCTTCTGGTGGGCGTTGGCACGCAGCTCCTCGACCACCGGCTGCGGCACCGGAAAGGGGGACTGGCCGAGGCCGAGTTTGCAGACCTGGCGGCCTTCACGGATGAGACGGTTGGAGCGTTCGTTGATTTCCAGCGTGGCCGACAGCGGCAGGCCGCGGACGTTGAGGTTCAGATGGACCTCGTGGACACCGTTGGGGTTCATGCGCTCTCCTTTGTGCGGGTGATATCCGGCAAACAGGCGATTTTGCGGCCGGTTTCAAAATAGTGCTGGCGAACCACCTGTTCGATGTTCTGGCTGACTCCTTCCTTCAGAACCTCCACGATCAGCCGGTGTCTTGCGGCGACTTCTTCCGGGCTGTAGAGGGTCCCCCAGTGGTTGTAGAAGAGGATGTGCAGCTTGCGGCTGAGGCGGTTGGCGGCGTTCAGCAGTTCGCCATTGGGACACTGGTTCAGGATCAGGGAATGAAACTCCTCGCCGCGTTGAATCAGCTCACGGTGTTCACCGCGACGGGCGTAGCGGGTCATGGCGTCGGTCAGGCGCTCAAGTTCTTCCAGCTCATCCCCTGACAGGCGCGGGGCGGCCAGGGCAGCGGCGTAGCCTTCGATAACACCGCGGGTTTCGTAGCAGGCAACGACCTGGTCGGCGTCAAGGGTCGTGACCGTGTGCCCCTTTTGCGGCTGGTAGGACAGCAACCCTTCCGCCACGAGTTGGCGCAGGGCTTCGCGTACCGGAGCCCGGCTGATGCCGAGTTCCAGCGACAGCTCCTGTTCGAGGAGTTTCTGGCCGGGCGCAAAGCGGCGTTCCATGATGCCGTTGTAGATGTAGCTGATAACGTAATCCTTGTATGTCGCCTTGGGTATGGGCATGGGGCCTCCGTGTCGAATGTCGACATTCTACATTTATGCAACGGCGATGCAAGGAAAAAAAGACCGCAGACCGATGCAGGCTCGTCAGGGTCGGTCGGTCCTGCTAGAATGAGCCAACTTTATTCAAGGAAAGGATTCGCCGATGAAGCGTCAGGTCTTTGTTCTTTTTCTGCTGGCTGTTCTGTCTCTGCCTCCGGCGGCACTAGCGGATGTGGACGCCCGTACCGTTCGGACCATCCGGCTGCCCGAGCCGGCACGCCAGATCAGCATCAGTCCCCAGGGACGCAACTATTTTGTGCTGGGGGACAAAACCCTTTACCTCTATACCATCGAAGGGCAGCTGCTGGGACAGACCGAAGTCGGCAGGGATGTGACGTCTATTGCCGCCCAGAGTGACAATTTGGTGCTGATGGTCCGCAAGGGACAGGGGCGGATCGACTACTATCTGGTTGATCCCATCCAGCAGATCGATGTCGGTGATTCCCCGATTCGCGGTGCGGTGGATGCGCCAGTGACCCTGGTGGTTTTCGACGACTTTCAGTGTCCCTACTGCGCCCGGACGGCTCCGGTCCTCAAACAGGTTCTTGACAACAACCCGAAGACGGTCCGTTTGGTGCTGAAGAACTTTCCCCTGCAGATGCACCCCTTTGCGCGCAAGGCGGCATTGGCCGCCCTGGCCGCCGGGCGGCAGGGCAAGTATTGGCAGATGCACGATTTGCTGTTTGAAAATTCCCGCCAACTCAGCGACAAAAAGATTGAAGCCCTGGCCAGACAGCTCAAGCTTGATATGGACCGCTGGCGCAAGGATATGAACGATCCGGCCCTGCAGGCCCGGATTGATGCCGACCTGCGTCAGGGACAGAAGCTCGGAGTGCGGGGGACACCCACGCTCTATGTCAACGGCCGTCTGGTGCGCGACCGCAGCCCGCAGGGGCTGCAGCAGCTGATTGACGCGGCCCTGCGAAACCAAAACTGAAACTCCGGGCTGTCTCATGGAGTGATGGCGCCGGCTCCGTCAGGAGCTGGCGCGTCGTTTGCACGCTGGTGCCACTGATACCGGGGCTGTCATCTCTGGATCGGAGGGCTTTATGCGCATTACCTTCAGGCCGGACAAGG
>CAZCUR010000011.1:0-47244 GCA_964501815.1 uncultured Geothermobacter sp. | reverse complement strand
CGGCAGGATAGCCATAATGATCGGGAAATGCCCGGGTGGCCACCACCTCGAGTCCCGTCCGGCAAAGGCCGCGAAAAAAGCCCTCCGGGTCGGCGATCCCGCAAAAGGCCACAGCCTTTTTTTTCCTGAGCTGCCCGATGGGCATCGTTACCCCGTCCAGCCCCACCACCTTTTCGGCCAAACGGTAACCGACCCGCACACAGGGGACCCGTTCCAGCAACAGCTTCCCTGAACCTTGGTCCGCACGTGTCAGCAGCACCAGGTCAGCCCGGTTCAACACATTTGGAGATTCACGCAGATACCCGGCCGGAAAGGTGCAACCGTTGGCAAAAGGGGCGTCGGCATCGAGCAGGACGATATTGTTATCCCGCCAGAGCTTGAGATGCTGAAAGCCGTCATCCAAAAGGACCAGGTCAGCACCGCAGTCCCGAACCGCGACCATCCCGGCCTGATAACGATCGGCGCCGACGACAACAATAGCCGACGGATGCCGGCGCGCCAACATCCAGGGCTCATCCCCCGCCTGCCCAGGTGGAACCAGGGGGCCGCCACCCGCGGAGACGACGAGCGGCTCGACATCGCGCTTGCCACCATATCCTCTCGAAACCACCGCAGCCTTGACGCCACGATCCAGACACCAGCGCAACAGCCACTCCGTCACCGGTGTTTTCCCGGTCCCCCCCGCAACCAGGTTGCCAACCGCCAGCACCGGCACCGGCAGACGACGGCGGCGCAGCACGCCCTGTTCATAGGCCCAGCGCCGCACTCCCATCATCCCGGCATAACACCAGGACAGGGGCAACAGTCCTGCCTGCAGGCAGTATTCCGGCCAACGGTGCGGCCCGTGGATGGCCAATTCACGAAAGCGTCGTTCAAGGCTCACAACGGGCCCCCAGCCAGACAGCCAGACTGTTCAGAGTCCGCTCCGTCGCCCCGGCATGGCGTTCAATCAGGGCGTGTCCGGATCGCCCCATCCGCAGTCTCAAGGCGTCATCCTGCAGCAGTTCCGTAACGGCGGCCGCCAGCTCGCCGGCATCAGCCACCTTGCGCCCTCCTGCGGCAAACAGGATCAGCTGCGCGATTTCCTTGAAATTGTTCATGCAGGGCCCAAACAGAACAGGTTTGGCCAAAAGCGAAGCTTCCAGAATATTATGACCGCCGACAGGCACAAGCGAACCGCCGACAAAAACAACATCGGCAAGGCTGTAAAAGCGCAGCATTTCCCCAAGTGTGTCGCCGACAACCACGGCATCGGCATCGGCCTTTCGGCGCGGACATTGGCTGCGCAAAACCACCTCAAACCCGGAGGCTTTGACAAGCTCCGCCACATCTGCTGCGCGTTCAGGATGGCGCGGCACCAGTATCAGCTGGACATCCGGCACTGTTTCCTGAACCTTCCTGAAGGCTTGAAGAATGATTTCCTCTTCCCCCTGGTGGGTACTGCCGGCCACCAGGACCCGTCTCCCGGAGTCGAGGCCCAAAAGCGACCGAAAAGCGGACTTGTCCTCGGCGGACAGCTCGGGCACGGCCATGTCGAATTTAAGGTTGCCGGTGACCCGCACATGCTCCCCGGGGGCACCGAGCTCACGAATGCGTTCTGCATCCAGTTCGGTCTGCATGGCGAACAGATCAATGCGATGCAGCAAGGGGCGAAGGAGGGCCCGAACCTTTCGATAGCGGGGGAAGGAACGGTCGGAGATACGGCCGTTGACCAACACCAGCGGGATGCCGGCACGACTGGTCTGGCGCACCAGGTTGGGCCAGATTTCGGTTTCAACCAGAATGACCAGTTTCGGCCGAAGTTTCTTCAAGACCCGCCGGACAACCCACGAAAGATCAAAGGGAAAAAAAAGGCAAAGATCAACGCAATCGAGCCGGGACGCCACCTCCCGGCCGGTTTCGGTGACATTGGTGAGTACCAGGGCATGGTCCGGATACCGTTCTTTCAGCCGGTTCAGTAACGGCACCACCGCCCGGGTTTCGCCAACCGAAACCGCATGCACCCAGACGACCGGCCGGCCGTTGAGACCGACAAGACGCCCCCTGCCGTACCGTCCGAGGCGTTCCCGAATCCCCCTGCGACTCTTGCCGTAGCGAAATCCGCGCCAGAGGTAATAGGGGGTCAGGAACAGGGCCGCAACAAGCAGCAATATGTCATACAGCAGATAGACCATAGTCAGCCAAACGTGCTTCAGCTTTGCTTTGGTTATCCTGCATCGCCACCGTCAACCTGTCACGAAACCCCTCCGGTCCTTCGTCACGATCGTACCTGAGCGGTTCTCCAAAGGAGTAAACACCCCTGGAAAAGGGAAACGGGAGCAGAAAACGGTCCCAGGATCCAAAACGATGCCCACGGGAAACAACAAATGCCATGGGAACCACCGGACGCCCGGTCATCCGTGCCAATTGCACAACACCGTCCTTGATCTGGTGTCTCGGCCCCTTCGGGCCATCGGGAGTAAAAACGATATCCACCGGCTCCTGCGCCAGCTTCATCAGGGCCCGGAAGGCTTCCCGCCCGCCCCGGCTGGAAGAGCCGCGCACAGCCTCATGCCCGAGTCTTTTCATCACCCGCGCAATCAGTTCTCCATCCCTGGACTGGCTGATCAGGATCCGGGTACCGGGTCCACGGTAACCAAGGGCCATCAGCAACAACTGGTCATGCCAGAAGGCAATGATGGCATTTTCCCCTCGTGCCCAAACCTCCCTCAAAGGCTTTTCACCGATGATTTCGGTACGCATGGAGCCGTGCAGGGCCCGAATGATGCCAGCGGCCAGCGGCGGTGCCAGCGCAAGAAGCAACCTGTCAGCCAGACGACTCATCCCCTGTCATCCCTGAACTGCATGTCGTACAGGCGTCGATAAAGGGCGCCGGCCTGAAGCAGTTCACTGTGGGTCCCCTGCTCCACCAGCCTGCCCTGGTCGAGAACCGCGATGATGTCGGCATGCATGATGGTGCTCAGCCGATGGGCAATCACAAAGGTGGTGCGTCCCTGCATCAGGTTGTTGAGCGCCTGCTGCACCAGCGCCTCACTTTCTGTGTCGAGGGCGCTGGTCGCCTCGTCCAAAAGCAGAATGGGAGCGTTGCGCAAGATGGCCCGGGCAATACAGATACGCTGACGCTGCCCGCCCGACAGACGCACCCCGCGATCACCGATCTGGGTCTGGTAGCCATCAGGAAGCTGGCGGATGAACTCGTCTGCGCAGGCCTTGCGGGCAGCCTCCATAACCTCTTCGTCTCTGGCCTCCGGCCTGCCGTAACGAATATTGTCGGCCACGCTCCGGTGAAACAGAAAGGTTTCCTGGTCGACCAGAGAAAGTTGACGATGCAGACTCGCCTGGGTCACCCTGGATATGTCGTAACCATCAATCAAAATTTTGCCGTCCGTGGGATCATAGAACCGGTTGATCAGACTGATGAGGGTGCTTTTTCCTGCCCCGCTGGGCCCGACCAGAGCCACGACCCTGCCCGGCTCGACCCGCAAGCTAAAATCTTTCAGGACCGGTTCATCTTCATAGGCGAAGGTGACATGATCAAAGACCACTTCGCCTTTTACCGGCGGCAATTCAACGGCGTCCTCTGCATCGCGAATTTCGGGCTGGGTATCGAACAGCTCAAAAACTCTTTCCGCGGCCCCCAACGCCTGCTGCAAAACATTGTTGACGCGGGTCAGACGTTTGAGCGGCGAATACATCATGACAATGGCGGCCAGAATGGAAAAGAGTTCCCCCTTGGTTATCTCGCCAACGGCTATACGTTCAAGACCGTACCAGAGCACCACGGCAACCCCCAGTGAGGTCATGATTTCGATCATGGGGGCCGAGGCGGCATCGTAACGGAAATTTTTACAGATCAGCCGGAAAAAACCGGCATTTTCCTTACGAAAGGTTTCCTCTTCGATCTTTTCGGAGGCAAAGGCTTTGATGACCTTGATACCGGACAAGGTCTGTTCCAGACTCTTGGTCACCTCACCGAGAGCACCTTGACCGCGGTGTGTCACTTTCTTGATCTTGCGGCCGATGGCGGCAGCAGGCCCTGCCGAGGCCGGAATGACCACAAAAGCCATCAGCGCCATCTTCCAGTCGGCGTAGAAGGCGTAGCAAATCAGCGCGACCATTGAAGTCGACTCGCGCAGCAACGTCACAAGCACATCCGATAGCACCGACTGCACCAGGTTGACGTCGTTCAGCACCCGTGACATCAGCGCCCCCGAAGAATGGCGCACAAAAAAGGGCATGGACAGGCGCACCAGATGCCCGTACAGGTCGTTGCGGATATCCTGAATCGCCCCCTGGCCGGCATAGCGAATCTGATACATTTGCAGAAAGCGACCCGTCCCTTTGGCCGCCGCGAGAAGAACAACCAGAATAGGAACCCAGCGGGCCAGTCCCCAGTTGCCGGCGACAATCAGCTCATCAATGAAGGGCTTGACCAGGTAGGCGATCAGGGCGTCGGAACCGCCAACGGCAAGGGAGGCGATCATCGAAACCAGGATGCGCCACTTGTAGGGAGCCGCATAGCGAACCAGGCGGGCGTACAGACTTTTTTTCTTCAAATCAGGAGCAGACACAACTTTTGTCCTTCGATTCGGGCAGCAACTCCATCAGCCAGCCGGCAACCCGATGAGACGTCCCCGGTTCACCAAGACGGGCACAAACATCCTCAAGACCGGTCGTGACCTGCTGACGGTAGCCGGGGTCCTGCAGCAGTCGACGTATCTCTTCGGCCAGCAGATCAGGCCGGGCACCATCCTGCAGAAATTCGTGTACAATCTCCCGGCCACCGACAATATTGACCAGACTGAAGTGATCAATTTCCACCAGCCGGCGGCCGATGGCGTAACTGATGGGCGACGCCTTATACAGGACCGCCATCGGCGTCCGGGCCAGCGCTGCCTGCAGGGTGACAGTACCCGACACGCACAGGGCTGCGTCACAGGATGATGCAACCTGGTAAATATTGTCCCGCACCAGCCTGACATCCAGCCCGGTTTCCACCAGGGCCGGCTGCAACTGTTCGTCTTGCAAAGTCGGCGCTACGGGCAGCAGAAACTGTCTTGCCACGCCTTCATCCCGCAGCCGAACAGCCGTCTCGACGACCGTGGCAAAACAGTATCGGATTTCACTGTTCCGGCTGCCGGGGAACAGTCCGACAACCGGTGCATCGGCGTCAAACCCCAAACTTTCGAGGTAACTGCGACGATCGGCTGTAGCGCGATCCTCATCGAGCAGCGGGTTACCGACATAACGGGCATCGAGGCCGGTCCCGGCAAAGAGTCGCGGTTCAAACGGAAAGATGCAGGCCAGGGCATCGACGTTTTCGGCAAGAACCGGGATGCGCTTCCGCCCCCATGCCCAGACCTTGGGACAGATATAATAAAGCACCGGGACTCCGGCGGCATGCGCCACTTTGGCAAGGCGCAGGTTGAAACCGGGATAGTCGACCAGCACCAGAAGGTCGGGCGGTTCCTTGCCGACAAGAATTTTTTGCAGGGTCCTGAAGGCCCTGCGAATCACCGGGTATCGCAGGGCGACTTCAACAAGCCCCATGACCGCAAGGTCTTCGGCGGGAACGAGAATGTCACAGCCGGCCTCGCGCATACGCCGGCCGCCGACACCGAAAAAATGCAGCCCGGGATGCAGGTCCCGGGCCGCCTTGATCAGGTTGGCTGCGTGCAGGTCTCCGGAGGCTTCCCCTGCGACGATCAGAATACGGGGGGCTTTTGAGGCCGCTACGCCCATCATCACTGCCTGTCTACCGGGTCAGGCCTCGCTCACTGCCCTTGATGAAGTCGATGAAACGCCGGATTTCCTCCTGGTCCCCCAGATCGGCTTCAAGTTGCGCCAGAGCCTCTTCGAGCCGCAGGTTGCTGCGAAAGACCACCTTGTAGGCCGTCTTGATGTTCCTCAATGCCTGTTCAGAAAAGCCGCGCCGCTTCAGGCCGATCAGGTTGATACCGGCGATTTTGGCCCGGTCTCCCTGGGCCATGGCGTAGGGGACGATATCCTGGGCGACCATGGAACCGCCGCTGATCATGACGTGGCAGCCGATGCGGGTAAACTGGTGCACCGCGGACAAGCCTCCCAGGATGGCAAAGTCTTCCACAATAACGTGGCCGGCCAGGGTCGCACCGTTGGCGAGAATGACATGATTGCCCACCCGGCAGTCATGCGCCACATGGGAATAGGCCATAAACAGGCAGTCACTGCCAACCACAGTCTCACCGCCACCGTCCGCCGTTCCCCGATGAAGAGTGGCGAACTCACGAATCCTGTTGCGGTCACCAATGCGAAGCCAGGACTCTTCACCGGCAAACTTCAGGTCCTGAGGTTCTGCGCCGACGGAAGCGAACTGATAAATGTGGTTGTCGCAACCAATTTCGGTATAGTTGTCGATGACCGCATGGGCACCGATACGGGTCCCGGAACCGATGCGGACATGTTCGCCGATAACGGCATAGGGCCCAACTTCGACATCATCAGCCAGTTCGGCGCCCGGATGGACCTGGGCGGTGGGGTGAATCATCGTACTTCCTTTCCCTTCTCTGTGTGCTACTTGTCGACAAAGGTGGCCATCAGGGTCGCTTCTGCCACAACCTTGCCATCGACAAAGGCCTTGCCTGCGAAGGTATAAATGCCACGCTTGACGCCTACCTGGGTCATTTCGATCAACATCGAGTCACCAGGGCGTACCGGCCGGCGGAACCGGGCTTTTTCGATGCCGACGAAATAGGTCAGCTTATCCTCGCCGATCTCGTCATTGGCCAGGGCGAAAATCCCTCCGACCTGGGCCATGGCCTCTACAATAAGGACGCCCGGCAATATGGGATGGTCCGGGAAATGCCCCTGAAAGCAGGGCTCGTTGATGGTGACGTTTTTCAGACCGACCACCTTCTCACCGGGAACCACCTCAACAATCCGGTCAACCAGGAGGAACGGATACCTGTGTGGCAGGTGCTCCATGATTTTTTGAATATCCAGCATCGTCACTCTCCATCATCCTTCATATTCAGTGCGGCCTTGAGGCTGTCCAGCTCCCTTTTGAGCCGCTGCAATTCCCGGCGCATCTCCGGCAGCTTGGGAAAGGCCAGGGAGGCCTTGAGCCATTCCTTGTGCGGCATGGCCGGTGCTCCGGACACGATCTGGTTGCCTTCGGTATCGGTGCCGATTGCCCCCTTGCCGGCAACCGTTACGTTGTCGCCGATACGCAGGTGTCCGGCACTGCCCGACTGACCACCAAAGGTGCAATGACGTCCGATTATGGTGCTGCCGGCAATTCCGGTCTGTCCGGCCATAACCGTGTGCGGACCGACCTGAACGTTGTGACCAATCTGGACCAGGTTGTCCAGTTTGCACCCCTGGCTGATGCGCGTCTCCCCAAGGGCGGCCCGGTCGATACAGGTACATGCGCCAATTTCCACGTCGTCTTCGATAACGACAATGCCCACCTGCGGAATCTTTTCGTAGCGTTCACCGTCAGGGGCAAAACCAAAACCATCCGAACCAATGACGGCATTGGGCTGGACGATGACCCGGTTACCGAGACGGCATTTTTCCCGCACAACGACACCGGCCTGCAGGTGACAGTCCTCGCCGACCACCACCTCCGGATAAAGAACCACATTGGCATCCAGAATTGTGCCACGGCCAATATGCACCCCAGGCCCGACATGGCAACCGGGTCGGATGGTGACATCGGCCCCGACAACCGCGCTGGGGTCGACGAAGGCATCTTCGGAAACCCCTTCGCAGGGTGGTTTTCGCACCTCGAAAAAGGTGAGAATCCTGGCAAAGGCCAGATAAGGGTTGGCACAGACAAGCTGGTTGCATGCCACCGGGGCTTCCTGTTGAAGAATGACGGCCGTGGCACGCAACTCGCTCAACCTTCTGGCGTAACTGGCCTTGGTGACAAAAGTGATGTCGCCCTCCCCGGCGTCATCAAAACTTGCCAGCCGGCGGATTTCTACGCTCGGATCGCCTACAACCCGACCGCCGACCAGCCGGGCCAGTTCTTCCAGCTGCGCCATAACAGTCCTCTTATTTCAGGCTCTGGTTATAGAGCTTGAGAATGGTGCCCGTCAGATCAATGGACTCACTGGCGTAAATAAGCGAACTCTCATTCTTTTCCAAAATGATGGTGTACCCCTCTTTTTCTCCGAATTCGCGCACAACCTTGAGAACCTGCTCCAGAATCTTTTTGGTGGCGTCAGAATCCCGCAGCTGCAAGTCCTCCCTGATATCCTTGGTGAAACGCTGCAGGTCCTTGAGTTTTTGCTGATATTCCCGCTCTTTTTTGGCCCGGGCTTCATCCGAAAGCAACAGAGCCTGTTTTTCCAGCTCCTCTTTGGCGGCCTGAAGCTCCTTCTTCTTGGCCTGGACCTGGATTTCGTACTCCTTGACCTTCTTGCTGATCTCTTCCTTGGCCTTTTTGCCGGCCTCCGAATCATTGAGAACCTTTTGCAAATCGACGTAACCAATCTTCAGGTCAGCCGCAACGGCATTCCCTCCAAGACAGACGGCAAGCCCCAAAATCAGAAACAACAGCAATTTCTTCATCATGTCCTATCCTTTCCACCTTTTGGATTGAGTTTTATCAGTAGAAACGTCCCATGGAGAAGTCAAACCGGCTGGTTTCCTCGCCATCAAGCGGGTCAAGATTGCGTCCCCATTCAAGACGCAGCGGCCCGAGTGGACTCATCCAGCGAATCCCGGCGCCGGCGCTGTAACGCACGCTGTCAAAGTAATCAACGCCGGAAGCCCAGGCATTGCCGACATCGAAAAAGAGCACCCCCTTCATCTTCACCTCAGGAAAGAGGGGAAAGAGGTATTCGATATTGGCAAAGGCCTCCTTGTTGCCGCCTACGTAATCATAGGCGCCCGGTATCGGCTGTCCGAAATCATCGACCTGCTGCACCCGGGGGCCAACCGTGCGGGAATCAAACCCCCGCAGGGTACTGATACCGCCAAGACGAAACTTTTCGTCCAGGGGGATATCTTCACCGGAGACCTCAAAGGCATGTCCGATCTGGCCGTGAAGCATGAAGTAGGTCTTCCAGAAGGCCGGGATGTAGTGCCGGTAATCAAGAATGGCCTTGGCGTATTTTTCGGTCCCGCCCAGCCCTGCGTATTCGGCCGAAATCTCACCGATGTATCCTTTGGTCGGGTCAGGCCGGTAATCGGTACGGTCCCGGGTAAACGAAGCGGTCAGGGACGAAAGGGTCGAGCGGCCCACAGCGTCCTGGATTTCCTGGGCCGCAGTAACATCGACATTGGTGATATTGCGCTCTTCGTAGCGGTAAACAAAAAAGAAGCGGTTGTCTTCGGCAACGTCAAACCCGAGCTTGACATCCCCCCCCGTGGTCGCCTTGTCGTAGTCGGTGTATTCACGATCGGTCTTGTACAGATCGCCTCCAACAGCAAAGCGGGTATCAAGAAAATGAGGGTCGAGCAGACCCAGATTGTAGGTGGTCGACTGGCTGCCGAACGAGCCGGAAAGGTCGAGCTTGAGCCCCAGGCCGAGGAAGTTGCTTTGGCTCACGGAACCCTGGGCAATCAGGCCGTCGACCGAGGAGTAGCCGGCGCCGACGCTGAAGGTCCCCGTCGGCCGCTCCTTGACCTGGATATCAATATCCATCAACCCGGGAGCAGAGGTCTTGCGGGTGTTGACCTCCACCTCCTCGAAGAATCCGAGGTTGTTGATATTGCGCTTGCTCTGCTTGACGGCACTGGCACGGAACAGGTCCCCTTCCGCCAGGCGCATCTCGCGGCGGATAACCTTGTCCCGGGTCTTGGTGTTGCCCGAAATGTGGATACGGTGAATATGCACCTTCTCCCCTTTTTCAATCTGGAACTTCAGATTGATAAGATTCTTCTCGGTATCGAGATTGGACAGGGGGGCCACATTGACAAAGGCATAGCCCTGGTCGGCGTAAAGGTCGCTCAGGGCCAGAACATCTTCACGCAGCTTCTTGCGGCTGAAGATCTCTCCCGGTTTCAGGCTGAGGGTTTTCAGCAGTTCTTCACGGGGTTTGAGCAGGTCACCATCCATGTCGATATCGCCGACGGTAAACTGGTCCCCCTCATCGATCTGGATGAAGATATCGAGCAGCTTGCCGTCTTCCGAAATCATGATGACCGGTTTTTTGACCTTGACCTGAATATAGCCACGATTGAGATATTCATCGGCGATCAGCAGCAGATCGTTCTCCAGAACATCTTCAAGGTAGGTGCCGCGACCGGTCAGCCAGGAAAGGAACCAGCGTTCCTTGGTCTGCATCACCTTTTTCAGATGCCGATCGGAAAAAACCGTGTTGCCTTCGAAAATGATGTTGTCGACCAGAACCTTCTCCCCCTCTTTGATATGGAAGACGACCTCCGCCTCGTTACGGTCGTCAACCTTGACTTCAGGGGAGATTTTGACGCCGTAATAGCCCTCCTTGACATATTCGGCCTGTATGGCCTTGATGCTGCGATCCACCACCTTGGGCTCATAAATGTCCGGCGTTTTGAGAGGAATCAGGGTCTGCAGCTTGGTATCGTCAAATTCATCATTCCCCTCAAAGGTAATCCTGCGGACCAGAGGCCTTTCCTTGAGCCGGTAGATCAGCACCCTGGCGCCGTTCTGATCGACGATTTCGGCCTGGATATCCTCGAAACGGCCCAGACCGTAGATGGCCCTGATGTCATCATCAATCTGTTCTGAAGTCGCCTCGGTACCGGGTTTGACACTCAAAAGCGGCATAATCGTCTCCAGCTCAACCCGACGGTTGCCCTGGACGACGACATCATCCACGCGATAAGTCGCCGACCACGCTGGAAAGACCAGCGTCAGCATCAGAACGACAGCCAGAACCTGACGACACAGAATTTTCATCAAATCAGTAATCTCCCAGCCTTGAAACCTGAAAACGGGTCATTATAGTTAGCCGGTCAGCAAGGTGTAAACCTTTTTCACCCCAGAATTCGGCCATCTTCCATACGCAGCAGTCGATCCATCCTTGCGGCCAGACGTTCGCTGTGGGTGACAATCACCATGGTCAGGTTGTGCTTCTGGTGCAGCCGGTCCAGCAGTTCCCATATCCGGTCGCTGGTGCCACTGTCGAGATTGCCGGTCGGTTCGTCAGCCAGCAGCACTCGGGGCGAACGAACCAGCGCCCGGGCGATGGCAACCCTTTGCTGTTCCCCCCCGGAGAGTTGACCGGGTTTATGGCCGACCCGGTGTTCCAGGCCGACCTCAACCAGCAGCTCACGGGCGATCCGGGCTGCGTCACGTCTTTTGTGCCGGGCAATCAACAGCGGCATCATGACATTTTCCAAGGCGGTGAATTCAGGCAACAGCTGATGAAACTGAAAAACAAAACCGATGGTGCGGTTACGAAAGAGATCCAGTTCGGCTCCCGAGAGGCTGTAGACGTCCTGACCACAGCAGAAAACCTGTCCGGCGCTGGGGCGGTCCAGACCACCGAGTATATGCATCAGGGTGCTTTTGCCGGCGCCGCTGGCACCGACGACAGCCAGACGCTCTCCGCAGGCGACCTCCAGGTCGAGGCCGCGCAGAACCTCAACGGCTCCGTCAGCCGTGGCGAAATTCTTGGTGAGCTGCATGACCCGAATCAGCGGCTCATTCATAGCGCAGCGCCTCAGCCGGCTCCATGCGTGATGCATGCCAGGCAGGATAGAGGGTCGCCAGGACGGAAATCACCAGAGCAACGGCAACCACGGAAACCACATCGGTCACCAGCACGGTCGAAGGGAAGTGATCCATGCCATAGACCGCCTGATCGAAAAGCTTCAACCCGAAGGTGCGCTCGGCCCATTTGATGACGGGATCGGCATTCCAGGCCAGAAGAAGCCCCAAAACAGTGCCAAGTCCGGTCCCGACGACACCTATGACCAGCCCCTCGAACAGAAAAATTTTCATGATGCTGCGGGCTGAAGCTCCCATCGCGCGCAGGATGGCAATATCCTTGTTCTTTTCCATCACCACCATGATCAGGGTGGTGGCGATATTGAAGGCCGCAACCAGGACAATGATGCCCAGAATAATAAACAGACCGAGCTTTTCCAGGCGCAGCGCCGACAGGAAGGAACCAAACATGTCCTCCCAGGAACGAACCACGTGGGGAAACCCGAATTCGCTACGAATCGCCTCGGCAACCGGCCTGGCATGATCGAACCGGTCGACATCGATTTCGATGCCGGTCAGCTGGCCACGGCTGTCGAGAAAGTCCTGGGCCTGCCTGAGGGACGTATAGGCGAAAAAGGTATCCAGAAAGCCGCCGGCCTGTCTGAAAATACCGACCACACGAAACGGTTTCATTTTGGGAATCATGCCGAACGGGGTCAGGGTAAACATGGGCGGGATGACATTGATGGTGTCTCCCAGAGAAATCCCGAGACTGGTTGCGGTATCCAGCCCGAGGACAATGCCGGGGACTTTGTCCTGCCCCTGAAACAGCAGCTTTTTGACATCCTGGTTGTCCAGGGTCAGGAACGGCCGGGACAGCGCCTTGTGACCGTCGGTAATTCCCTTGAGACTGACAGCGGCGACATTCCCCTTGGCCAGCAGCATCGCCTCACGCGCGACGTAGGGGTAAACCCCGCGAATGTGGGGCGACATCCGCTGCAGCCGCTGGACCAGAGCAGGGTCATCCTCGAGATTCGCACCGTATTTCTGCAGCGTCACGTGAGGCACATTGCCGAGGATCTGCTGGCGGACGCCGTCGTGAAACCCGGTCATCACCGCGAGCACCAGAATCAGCGCCGCCACTCCCAGACAGACCCCGGCAATGGAAATGAAGGAAATCACCGAGATAAAGGTCTGCTTGCGCTTGGCCCTCAGGTAGCGCAGGCTGACAAACCATTCGTAGGCCATGGAGGCGGCAACTCCTGTTTTCCGGGCTCAGCGGACTTCCCGCCGCAACTGGGGAAAGAGAATAACGTCGCGGATCGACGGCGCATCGGTCAACAGCATGACCAGCCGGTCAATCCCGATGCCTTCCCCGGCCGTCGGAGGAAGACCATGCTCCAGCGCCCGGATATAGTCTTCGTCCATGGCGTGCGCTTCGTCGTCACCCGCTTCTTTTTGCGCCAGCTGCTGTTCGAACCGCTCACGCTGGTCGATGGGATCATTCAGCTCGGAGAAGGCATTGGCCAGCTCCCGGCCGACGACAAAGAGCTCAAAGCGGTCGACAACTTCGGGGTTGTCATCATTCTTGCGGGAAAGGGGCGAGACTTCCGTGGGGTATTCGGTAATAAAGGTCGGATGCCACAGGTGCGGTTCGACCACTTCATCGAAAATGGCCGTCAGAAGTTTGCCGTGGCCGATCGGTTCTTCGATCTCCAACCCGCGCTCCTTGGCCCAGGCCAGGCAACGTTGCGGGTCATCCAGGACCTCGGACTCCACCTGCCCGTATTTGCAGATTGCTTCACGCACTGTCAGCCGGTCCCAGGGCGGAGACAGATCGACCTCACGCCCACCGTAGCTGATTTGAAGCCCGCCGCACACCTGCTCGGCCAGATGACAGACCAGTTCCTCGGTGAGGTCCATCAGGTCGTGGTAGGTCGCATAGGCCTGATAGAATTCCATCATGGTGAATTCGGGGTTGTGCTGGATCGAAATCCCCTCATTGCGGAAATTGCGGTTGATTTCGAAAACCCTCTCGAAACCGCCGACCACCAGACGCTTCAGGTAGAGTTCCGGCGCGATGCGCAGGTAAAGATCCATCTTCAGCGTGTTGTGATGGGTGACAAACGGCCTTGCCGTGGCCCCGCCGGCGATGGGGTGCATCATCGGTGTTTCCACCTCGAGAAAATCCCGATCGACCATGAATTGGCGAATCAGTCCGATGATGCGGCTGCGTTTTTTAAACGTTTCGCGCACTTCGGCGTTGACCATCAGGTCGAGATAACGCTGCCGGTAACGGGTTTCGACATCGGTCAAACCGTGCCATTTCTCAGGCAGAGGCAAAAGGGACTTGGTCAAAAGCCGAACAGATTCGGCCCGCAGGGACAGCTCACCGGTTTTGGTGCGAAAGGGTCGGCCGCAAAAGCCGACGATATCGCCAAGATCCAGCTTGCGAAACAACTCGAACTGCTCCGGTCCAACCTGCTGTTTATTCACATAAACCTGCAGGCGGCCGCTGCGATCCTGCAACTGGACGAAGGCCGCCTTGCCGAAATCACGGCGGGCCATAATCCGCCCCGCCACGGCATAGGAAACGTCGACCTGTTCCAGCGCCTGGGCATCCTGATCCTGGTGCCGTGATGCGACATCGGCCAACGTGGCATCCGGCATAAACCCGTTGGCGTAGGGATTGATTCCCTGGGCTCGCAGTTCGTCAAGCTTGTTCAATCTCTGGCTGCGGATATCACTGCTCTCTTCCATGGTCCCTCTGTCCGGCGCATTAAAAATGGGATGCGCGCGTTTTCTTTGTCGTTGAGATCAGTTCTGCCCACCCAAAAGATAGGCCTCGATAAAACCATCCAGATCACCATCGAGAACGGCATCGGTGTTGCTCACCTCGTAGCCGGTCCGATGGTCTTTAACCATGCGGTAGGGGTGGAGAACATAGGAACGAATCTGGCTCCCCCAGGCGATTTCCTTCTTGTCACCGGCCAGGGCCGCCGCCTCCTCCTCCTTTTTGCGCAACTCCAGCTCAAAAAGTCGGGCCTTGAGCTGCTTCATCGCCACAGCCTTGTTTTTGTGCTGGGACCGTTCGTTCTGGCAGGAAACGACAATACCGGTCGGAAGGTGGGTGATGCGGATCGCCGAATCGGTCTTGTTGACGTGCTGGCCGCCGGCACCGCTGGCCCGGTAGGTGTCGATCTTGAGATCCTTCTCCTGGATATCGATCTCGACATCGTCATTGAGTTCCGGAAAAACGAAAACGGAGCAAAAGCTGGTATGCCGCCTGGCGCTGGAGTCGAACGGGGAGATGCGCACCAGGCGATGAATCCCTTTTTCCGCCCGCAACCAGCCATAGGCATAGTCCCCCTCGACGGAAAAAGTCGCCGATTTGATACCGGCTTCTTCCCCGGGCTGGTAGTCGGTCATTTCGGTCCGGAACCCGCGCCGTTCGCAAAAGCGCAGATACATGCGCAGCAGCATTTCCGCCCAGTCCTGGGCTTCTGTTCCTCCGGCACCGGCGTTGATGCTGACAATGGCGTTGTTCGCATCGTACTCACCACTCAGCATCCGGGCGAATTCCATCTGCCCGACCCTCTTTTCGATCTCCGGCAGCAAAGAACGGACCTCTTCGAGGGTCTCGGTGTCCTCGCTCTCTTCACCCAGCTCGCAGAGCACCTGCAAATCCTCGAGTTCCCCCCAGGAGGACTCCCAGGCTTCCACCGTTTTTTGCAGGCTGGTGCGTTCCCTGAGCAACTGCTGGGATTCGTCGCCCCGGTCCCAGAAATCCGGCCGGGCTATTTCCGCCTCAAGTTCCTGGACCCGCTCTTTTTTGCTGTCGAGGTCAAAGATACCTCCTCAGCTCAACGAGCTTTTCCTTCAAAGATTCTATGCGTTCCTTCTCGTCTCGAAACATGGGTCGTCCTTGGTGATGTCGTTTGCAAAACGGTCGGTGATTATACCCGCTCACCATCCCGGGAGCAAGGCGATTTGCCCGGCACCGCCCTTTTGTCCCGAAAAGCCGCCAGTCCGAAAAACGCAGCCAAAACCAGGCACAGCCAGGGCAGTCCAAACCCTGCCGTGCGATAAAAGCTGTCGCCGGCGCCGAACGCGGCCTGACCGGTCACCAGGGTGGTTTCAAACAGGTCGGAGCGGGAAACAATCTCGCCCGTGGGGGAAACAAGCGCCGAAATCCCGGTGTTGGCGGCCCGGGCCAGCCAGATCCGGTTCTCCACGGCCCGAAATGCCGCCATGTAGAGATGTTGCCACGGAGCGGAGGAGCGCCCGAACCAGGCGTCGTTGGTCAGATTGACCAGCATCGTTGCCCCCTCCGCCACATAGCGCCGGGCCAATTCCGGAAAGATCGCCTCATAGCAAACCAGAACGCCAAGGGCGTGCCCATTCAGGCGCAAGGGATGCACCTGCCCCGGGGAAAAATCACCGATGCCGGCTACCATTTTGTCAACAAAGGGAAGCAGCCACTTCAGGGGCACATATTCACCGAAAGGGACAAGGTGGACCTTGTCGCTGCGCCCCAGCTCCCGCCCCTCGGGAGAAAGCAGAAAGGCGCTGTTGAAAAAACGGAACCCATCAGCCGAACGTTCGTAGGCCGGTGCGCCCAGCAACAGATAGCGACCGGTATCCCGGGCGATCTGAACAACAAAATTCCGCGCCGGCCCCGGCTCATTGAAATAAAAGGGCGCAGCGCTTTCCGGCCAGATGACCAGGCCGGCGTCCGCTTTTTCGGCCTGAACCGTCAGGGCCCGATAAGTTTCCAGGGTCCGGCTCAACATCGCCGGGTTCCATTTCTCCCCCTGATCAAAGTTCCCCTGCGCCAGAGCCACCCGAACTTCATCGCCCGCGCTCTGACGATATTGATTCAGCCTTGTCTGACCATAAACCAGCGAGCCGATGACAAGAGCCAGAACCAGCACAGATGCCGCGACGGGCCAGGACCGCCCTTCCCTGCGTCGAAGCAGCCCTTCGGCAAGGACGGCGTTTGTGAGGGTCAAAACAAAACCGATACCGGGCACGCCGACCAGATCCGCCAGCTGTCGCAGTGTTTCGAAGGGATATTGACTGGTCCCGATTTGCGCCCAGGGGAAACCGGTCAGGACCGTACCACGCAAAAACTCCGAAGCGCACCAGGAAACGGGAAAGCTCCAATAGAGCGCCAGATGACGCCGGGACCTCAGGCGCACCGACAACCACACGGGGACAGCCCAGTAAAGGCCCAGGTAAAGGCAGAGAAGCAACCAGACCACCACAGCCAGCGGCCAGACAAGACCTCCGTAGCTGGTCATAACGATGTTGAGCCAGTAAAGGATGAGGGCAAAACTGAAACAGCCGGCCAGCAAAGACCGATAAAAAAGGCCCTGTTCCTTCTGGACCAGTAACGGAACCAGCCCCCCCCAGGCCAAAAAAAACAGCTGCGGCCGTGGAAACGCCAGAGCGACCGCCAGGCCTGCAGCCAGGGCGGCCAGCAGCGGGACGGCCTCATGCCTGCGGGACGGGTTAACCGGCATCATCGGATTGCGAGACCAGTTCGATGGCCACCCGGCTGACCTTGCGTTCGTCAGCATCCAGAACCTTGAACCAGAGAGGGCCTGCGGTCAGCACCTGTCCCGGGGCCGGGACCGAGCCGCACAAATGGCAAAGGTAGCCCCCAAGGGAATCGACCTCGTCGGGGAAATCCAGCTCGAGATCGAGCCGCTCCTCAAGGTCAGCCATGGAGATCCGGGCATCAGCGACAAAGCCGCCATCTTCGGTCGGTTCGATCCAGCTTGTCTCCAGGTCATGTTCATCCTGAATATCGCCGACGATTTCCTCGAGCAGATCCTCGATCGTAATAAGCCCCGAGGTGCCGCCAAACTCATCCACGGCGATGGCCATGTGAACCCGACGGCTGCGAAAATCCTTGAGCAGCTCCTCGATTTTTTTTGTTTCCGGGACAAAAAAGGCCTGTCGCATGACATTCCGAATGGAAACGGTCCCGGGGTCCTCGCCCCAAAATCGCAGAAGGTCCTTGGCGTGAACGACGCCGATGATGCGATCGGTGGTCCCCTCATAAACCGGAAACCGTGAGTGACCGGAACGGTTGATGATCTCTATCAGTTCAGGGATGGATGCGCCGACGGGACAGCAGACCATTGCCGTGCGGGGGACCATGACTTCACGCACGATGGTTTCGCCGAATTCAAAGATGGAGGCGAGCATTTCACCCTCCTCCTCATTGATCAGCCCCTCCTCTTCGGACTCCTCAATAATGGCCTGCAGCTCACGCTCGGAGAACGCCCGACGCCGGCCGGACAGGAAACGACCGAGCCGCGCCAGAAAAGACGTTGGCCGTTGGCCAGAGCCTTCCTCACTCACACCCACACCTCCACGCAATTCATTGCAGCCGTCACCCGGCCTGAAGCAGCAAATGAATAACCAGGGTCACACCGATGCCAAGACAGGCCCCGGCAATCACTTCGCCGACGCTGTGTATGCGCATCAGCAGTCGACTGTGACTCACCATGGTCGCCAGCGCAACCGTCAGGACAATAATGACCAGGCTCACCCGGGCCAGGGCCACCGAGGTCGCGATGGAAAAGGCCACCGCAGCATGACCGCTGGGCATGCCGCCATGCAGCGGGGTTCCCCGGCCGAACCGGGCTTTCAGCAGGACCACGAGAATCGTCACCGACAAGACGGCAATGACGGCCGTCTCGCCGGGAATCTGCTGGTAGGGCTCCAGTTTCTGCTCAACATTGGGGAACAGATAACGGGAGAAGACAAAATAGCCCAGAGCAGCCGCGCCAATACTTGCAAGCAGAACCGCACCGGCGGCAACGTCCTTGGCCTGCCGGGCACGCGGGTCCGGCTGCGGGCAGACCATATCGACCACAATTTCCACCGCCGTATTCATCAGCTCGGCAAACACCACCAGGGTCACGGCACAGCTCAGCAGCATCAGCTCGACGGCTGGAATACGCAGAAACAGTGCCACCAGCAGCACCAAAACCGCAGCCGTGAAATGCCAGCGCAAATGCTTCTGGGTTCTGGTGGCCCAGAGTACGCCCTCAATAGCGCAGTTGACGCTTTCGAGCCAGGTGGATGGTTTGACCGGTTGGCGTTTCAAACCTGGAGACATTCCTCCCTGAGGATGGCAAACAGTTCCCGTTCCCGCGCTTCCATGCGCGCGGCTTCCTGATCGCCACTGCGCTCGTGATCGTAGCCGAGCAGGTGCAACGTCCCGTGCAGCAGCAGAAAGCAAAGCTCATGCTCAAATGGGACCCCGGCTTCGGCGGCGTCACGCTCCGCCGTATCGACGGAAATAACCACATCCCCCAGCATTCCGGGGCAGAACTCGCTTCCCTCTCCTTCCTGCATGGAAAAAGAGATGACGTTGGTCGGCCGGTCACGGTCGAGGAAATCCCGGTTGATCTGCCGGATTTCCTCATCATCGACCAGCACAACCGAGAGTTCGGCGTCAGGACATTCCGAGACGCTTAAGATCTTCTGTGCTGCCTTTTCTATCAGATTCAGGTCGACGTTCCGACGCTTCTGTCTGTTTTCGATCTGGATGGTCGCCATTTTTTCTGCCGTTTTCCCTCTCCTTGTGCACCGGCTCGGGGTAATCGATGCGATAGTGGAAAATCCCCGCCAGAATCCGGTTGAAGCTGCGGGCGATTTTGTGCAGGTCCTTCAGAGTCAGTTCACACTCATCAAGCTGTCCGTCGATAAAGATGTTATTGATGATTTTCTGCACCATCCCCTGGATGCGGGCCGGCGTCGGGTCAGTCAGGGTTCGGCCGGCGGCCTCGACGGCATCGGCCAGCATAATCAGCGCCGCTTCACGGGTCTGCGGCTTGGGACCGGGATAGCGGTAATCCCGCTCATCCACCTGCTGCACCTCGGGGTCCTGCTGGTTTTTCGCCTTGTCATAGAAGTACTTCATCAAAGCCGTGCCGTGGTGCTGGCGCAAAATATCGATCAGCTCCTGGCCGAGGCGGTTTTCCCGGGCCAGTTCAACGCCGTCCTTGACATGGGCCATCAGAATCAGGGCGCTCATGGACGGAGCCAGCTTGTCATGCCTGTTTTCGCTGCCGGACTGGTTTTCAACAAAATAGAGGGGTTTGCGTATCTTGCCGATATCGTGATAGTAGGCCGCGACACGCGCCAGCAAAGGGTTGGCTCCAATGGCTTCAGCACCCGCTTCGGCCAGATTGCCCACGACGATGGAATGGTGATAGGTGCCCGGCGCCTGAACCATGAGCTGACGCAGCACTGGAGTGTTCAGGTTGGCCAGCTCCAGCAGTTTGATGTCAGTGGTGTATTTGAAAACCGCTTCGACCAGCGGCACCAGAGCGGTGGCGACAATGGCACAGAAAAAGCCTCCGGCAAAAGCCACCCCCAGTTTGTAGAGCAACGGCACCGTCAGGGGTTTTCCGGCCAGCAGATGCAACCCGACCACCATGGCCATGTTGACCAGCGACACCTGAAAACCGGCGCGATAAAGAGCCGAACGGGTGTTGCACTGCCGCACCGCATGGGCGCCAACCAGAGAACCTCCGACAACGAAGAGAACCAGAAAAAGGCTGTTGCCAAACAGCAACCCCACCATCAGCGCCATCATGGCGGTGAAAAGGAGGGCGACTTCGGAGTTGAGCACGACCCGCACCAGCATGGCGCCTGCGGCAAAGGGAATCAGGTAGAAAAAACTTCCCGAATCGAGATGGGGGAAAGCATTTTCAAAGGCGGTGTTGATAAAAATGGCAAACTTGATCAGAACGAACAGACCACTGTAGGTCGCAGCCAGAAACACCAGGTCCCGCATCTGCAACCTGAACTTGCTGATATTCCGGACGGCGAAATGGTAACTGGTGTACAGAAGGGTCAGAATAACCAAAAACAGGCCCAGAGCCGCGCTGAGGTTGCGGGTATCCTTCTTCAAATCCCGCAGAGCCTTGAGCTTGCGCACCTGGTCTTCGGTGACACGCGCCCCTTCGCGCACGATCATTTCACCTTTTTTGACCTGGACCAGAACCGGCTGTACGGACGCTTCGGCCTGCTTTTTTCGCGCCTCGGTTTCATTGCGGTTGAAGCTCAGATTGGGGCGAACAAGACGTGCCAGCAGACCTTCGAGAATCCTTCGCTCCTTCCTGCCCAGACCGACCGCAACCAGTTCGGAATCGATACGGTTGCGCAGCTCGCCGACACCGACAACCTTGGTCAGATCGGCCAGCTCGGTCTCTTCGCCGGTTGCCAGGTCCCGAATCATGATGCCTTTCTGGCGGTCCTGGCCGAAGATCTGGAGATTGGCCACCGCCTTGACCATAAGAGCCCTGGTGACCGCTCGAACCACCGCTTGCCGTTTCTCGGGATCGGCGGCCAGCTGACGCAACAAGCCGAATTCTTCCCCACTGATTTCCAGCCCCAAACGCGTTTCGGTCTCGACCTGAAGTCGATCGGCCTCCCCCTCAGCCTGCGGAGGCTCTGCCAGCAGCTCAAGACAGGAACCCAGATTGGCGGCAAGCTGTTCACCGACGCTGCCATCGTAGTCGTACAGGGGCAATACCGCCTGGCGCGCGTTCTGGCGTTTTTTCTCCGTCAGCTCAGGATCCGGAATCAGTAAATCCCGGGGCGCCTTGATGTCCATGGCGGCGATATCTCCAGGCACGTAGTGCGCCGGAGTGAAACCACCCTTGGGGACGATAATGAGCGTGAGTACCAGCGCCAAAAGGGCCAGCAACAAATAGGGCCGATACCCCTCTGCAACCGGGGCTTCCCACCAGGGGGACCGGCCGGACGTTGCTGCAACGCGCTTGATGCTGGTCTCGCTTTTACGTTCTTTCTGGCTCATAGATCGCTTTCTGAAACCCTTATTGCCCGCCCCGGCGCCGGTCATAGGCCTGGACGATTGACTGGACAATCGGATGGCGTACGACATCGCGGTCGGAAAACCGGACAATGGCAATCCCCTCGACGCCCCGCAAAACCTCCATGGCATCAAGCAGCCCCGAAGTCCGTCCGGTCGGCAGGTCAATCTGGGTGGCGTCTCCGGTGATGACCGCCCGGCTGCCGAACCCCAGCCGGGTCAAAAACATCTTCATCTGCTCCGTCGTGGTGTTCTGGGCCTCATCAAGAATGACAAAGGCGTCGTTCAGGGTCCGGCCGCGCATAAACGCCAGAGGAGCGACTTCGACCGTCCCCTGCTCAACCATTTCCTGCCCCCGGTTCAAATCGACCATGTCATAAAGGGCGTCATAAAGGGGGCGCAGGTAGGGATTCACCTTTTCGGCGATATCTCCGGGTAAAAAGCCGAGCTTTTCACCCGCCTCGACCGCCGGCCGCACCAGAATGATGCGGCTGACTTCCTTGCGGGCCAGGCTGGCCACGGCCATGGCCATGGCCAGGTAGGTTTTTCCGGTACCGGCAGGACCGACCCCAAAAACCACATCGTGGGCACGGATGGCGTCGATATAGCTCTTCTGTGCCAGACTTTTGGGGGTAATGACCTTCTTCCGGGCGGAAACGTAGATGGTGTCGAGAAAAATATCCTTCAGGCTGAGGCGGGAGTCGCTGCTGAGGATACGGACCGCGTAATCGAAGTCGGGGGCATACAGAGGGTAGCCCTCACGCAGCAGCCCGGCCAGCTCCTCAAACAGACGCCGGGCGAGCGCAACCTGGTGGTCTTCCCCCCGAAAATGGAGGCTGGTCCCCTTGGACCCGATACGGATCCCAAGCAGGCGTTCAACCTGTTTGAGATGACGGTTCTGGCGTCCCAGAAGCCGTGCGGTGAGTTCGGGATCAAGCAGGTCTAAAGTCCGAGAACTGTCACTGTCGTTCAAGAAAAGCACCTTTCGACACGCTGGTGTCAAGGGAGCCAAAATACCAGACCAGGCCCACCAAAATCAATCCATCCCTTACAACCTGCGGGAAAAGGGCTTTGCATTCGAACCGACTGTGTTATAAATGGTGCGTTTCGGGTTACATCCCGACAAACCATCATTCACACGACAGGGGGTTAACAAGCCATGAGTGAAATTATCGATGTCTACGCCCGCGAGATTCTCGATTCCCGCGGCAACCCGACGGTCGAAGTCGAAGTTCTCCTTGAAAGCGGTGCCATGGGCCGCGCGGCGGTGCCCAGCGGCGCCTCGACGGGCGAGCGAGAAGCACTTGAGCTGCGCGACGGCGACAAAAACCGCTACCTTGGCAAGGGTGTACTCAAGGCAGTGGAAAACGTCAACGAGGTCATTGCCGATGCCATTATCGGCTGGGAAGCCTCCGACCAGGCGGGCATCGACCGCAAACTGATCGAACTGGACGGCACGGATTTCAAAAGCAACCTCGGCGCCAACGCCACACTGGGGGTCTCGTTGGCCTGTGCCAAGGCGGCGGCCGAAGAGGCAGGCCTGTCCCTGTACAACTATATCGGTGGCGCCAACGCCAAGGAACTCCCCCTGCCGATGATGAACATTCTCAACGGCGGTGCCCATGCCGACAACAATGTCGACATCCAGGAATTCATGATCATGCCCGCCGGAGCCGAATCCTTCCGCGAGGCTCTGCGCATGGGCGCGGAAATTTTCCACCACCTGAAAAAGGTTCTCAAGGACAAAGGCTACAATACCGCAGTCGGTGACGAAGGCGGCTTTGCCCCGAACCTGAAAAGCAACGAAGAAGCGCTGCAGGTGATCATGGAAGCCATCGAGGCCGCCGGCTACAAACCCGGTGACGATGTCCTGCTCGCCCTGGATGTGGCCGCCTCGGAGCTCTACGACAACGGCAAATACAACTTCGCCAACGAAGCCGAAGCCATCAAGACGGCCGAACAGGTGGTCGCCTTTTACGAGGACCTGGTCAATCGCTACCCGATCATCTCCATCGAAGACGGTATGGCGGAAAACGACTGGGACGGCTGGAAACTTCTGACCGAGCGACTCGGCAATAAAATCCAGATTGTCGGTGACGACCTCTTCGTGACCAATACCCGCATCCTCAAGGAAGGGATCGAAAAAGGGATTGCCAACTCCATCCTCATTAAGCTGAACCAGATCGGCACCCTGACCGAAACTCTGGAGGCCATCGAAATGGCCAAGCGCGCCGGCTACACCGCCGTGGTCTCTCATCGCAGCGGTGAAACCGAAGATACCACCATTGCCGACCTGGTCGTCGCCACCAACGCCGGCCAGATCAAAACCGGCTCGCTCTGCCGTACCGACCGTATCTGCAAATACAACCAGCTGCTGCGGATTGAAGATGAACTCGATACCGTGGCCGTCTTTGCCGGCAAGGGCGTGTTCTACAATCTGAAATAACAGTCCATCAGCAAAGCCTGAATACACAAAGGCCCGCCATGGCTGCCATGGCGGGCCTTTGTACATCCTGAACATCCTGTTTTCAGACCATCTCCAGCCGGTAACTGCCCCGATCCCGCACCCGGCGCAGACGCCCCTCCTCCTCAAGAGACCTGACGAGAGCCTGTATCCGGCGTTTGCTCATGTCTGGAACAAGACCGTAGATATCGGCCTGACGTATGCCGGGGTGCTGTCGAATGACCTCAAGAATGATGTCCGCAGGTGTGCTGTCACCAGGTCCGGGAGCCCCACCGGAGGAATCTTCCTTTTCACCCGACCCGTTCTCGGCAGGCCTGGGCTCCTTCTGTTCTGTGGCGGCAGCCGCTTGCGCAGCCTGCGCCGCACTCTCGAGTTCTGCCCGGATCTCAATTTCCACCCGTTTAAGCCACTGATAGCACCAGGCCGCACAGAGAATCAGAACGACGAATATGGCAAAACCGACGAAGGACATGATACAAAGGCTCCCTATTCCCCTGCCGCCAGACTCTCCTGCTCCTCATCTTCGGCCTTGAACCATTTCTCGAACCAGGTGCGGTGGTCCTTTTGCGACAAAATCTTCAGGTCGTTGGGTCCGAGCCAAACTCCGCCACAACCGGGGCACTTGTCGAGCGGAACCCCACGAAAGGTCATGGCCTGAATTTCCTCACCACATTTGGGGCAGCGATTGTGGCACAAATCCTTGACCAGGCGGTCCCGCTCCTGTTTGCGCATCTTGGCAATCAGCTCTTTTTCCCGCTGGTAAATGTACTGGTTTTCCAGGGCCTTTTCGCGTTCTTTCCAGATGTCGGTCATGGCAACCCTCTTTCGTATCTACAGGATTTTACACAAGTATAACCGACAGAGCCCGTTACGCAACCGAAGGGGGAATCTCATCGCGCAGTAAAAAGCACCCGGCACCGAAGGCCGCCCCTTTGCCGACATTGAACCACCGGCACAACTGGATAACGGCCCCTGCAGCCATCATCCATTCCGTCGGCACAGTCACCCGTCCTGTCACGCCGCCCAGGGCCTGAGACCTCATTTCGCCTTCCAAGGTACGCCAGTCCTGCCACACCAGATCCCCCTGGGGAGATGTGTCGGGCAGTTCATTCAGATAGTCCCGGACATTGTCAAACAGGTCCACGTCACACCAGCTGTAGACCAGTGAGCTCACACGGCGCGTCATCGCCATCACCAGATGCCTGAGATCGGGTCGGAAAAGGGGCTTGCCGCGGGAAAGAATCCTGGCCGGCGTGAGAAATTCAAGGGTGATGGGCCGCAGGGGGACGTCTGCAGACCAGAGTCTGAACAGGGGCCAGGCCGGTTCACGCCACGGGGTGTCGGCACGCCAGACGGAAGTTTCACGACCATCGGGATCGACGGCTGAGGCCTGAACCAGGGCGAAACGTCCCTGATCATGAAAAAGACCGCGGTTTCCCAGAGCCCCGACAAGGGTGATGAAGGAATGAGCCAGAAACCTGCCACGGCCTATCAGGAGAAAATCAAGAGGCAGGACATCCCCCGGTTCGAGGTGTTGCCAGGTCGGCTGTCTCATTTGCAGAACAAACGGACTGGGCGTTACCGGGGCCAGCCGGCGCATCCGGGTATCGGTCGGTGCCGGAGGATAGAGAAGCTGCCTAAGGGAGTCGTGCCGTTCCGGATCCATTTCGAGCAGCATCCGCCCGGTTTGATAGACTTCGCGGCGCAGACGCAAAAGATGTGTCCAATCCAGGTCAAAAGCGTCCTCAAACTCCAGAAACAGACGCAGGCAAACCGCGTCGATATCATCCAGGCGCCCCGAGACCGGTCGCAACACCACTTGCTATCCTCCGACAATGTGTTGACCCTGATGTGCCACAAAAGAAAGGGGCGGGTCAATCGACCCGCCCCGAAAGGATGGATTCTTGCGCAACCTCAGTCGGCCTTCGGCAGCGCCTTGAGGTATTCCCGGTTCATCCGGGCAATGAAGTTGACGCTGATGCCCTTCGGACAGGCGGCCTCGCACTCATAGTGGTTGGTGCAGTTGCCGAAACCTTCGGCGTCGTGCTGGGCCACCATGGCCTTGACGCGGCGGCTGGCTTCGACCCGCCCCTGAGGCAACAGGGCCAGGTGCGACACCTTGGCCGCGGTAAAGAGCATGGCCGATGCATTGGGGCAGGCGGCGACACAGGCACCGCAGCCGATGCAGGCGGCGGCATCCATGGCCGCGTCGGCATTGGCCTTCGGAATCGGCGTGGCATTGCCGTCGGGAACACCGCCGGTGTGGGCGGAGGTGTAGCCGTAGGCCTGAATGATACGGTCCAGAGCACTGCGGTCGACAATCAGGTCCTTCTGGATGGGGAAAGCCCGGGACCGCCAGGGCTCGATGAAGATGGCATCGCCATCTTTGAAACGACGCATGTGCAGCTGGCAGACCGTAGCTTCCTTGTCGGGGCCATGGGGGATGCCGTTAATCACCTGAGAGCACATGCCGCAGATGCCTTCACGACAGTCATGGTCAAAGACAATAGGTTCCTTGCCCTGCTTGATCAGGTCTTCATTCACCTGGTCAAGCATCTCGAGGAAGGAGCAATCCGGGGTGATATTTTTCGCCTGGTACTGCTCCAACCGGCCGGGATCACTGGCGTTCTTCTGCCGCCAGACATGCAGAGTCAGATTCATACCTTTTTCAGCCATTATTTGTAACTCCTCACGGTAAGTTTGACGTTCTCGAATTTGAGCGGCTCTTTGTGCAGTTCAGGCTCTTTTTCGGTCCCTTTCCACTCCCATGCGGCCACATAGGCGAAGTTTTCGTCGTCGCGCTTGGCTTCGCCTTCTTCGGTCTGGTGCTCGACACGGAAATGACCACCGCAGGATTCCTCGCGGTGCAAGGCATCCTTGGCGAGGAGTTCGGCGAATTCGAGGAAATCCGCCAGCCGCCCGGCATTCTCCAGCTGCTGGTTGATTTCTTCGTTGGTGCCGGTGACATTGACGTTCTCCCAGAACTCGGCACGGATTTCCGGAATGCGCTTGAGGGCATGTTCCAGACTCTCCTTGGAACGGGCCATGCCGACATCGTTCCACATGACCTTGCCCAGTTCGCGATGCAGTTCGGCAACGGTCTTCTTGCCCTTGATCGACAGCAGTTTGTCGATCCGCGCCTTGACCTCTTCGGCCGATTTTTTGAATTCGGGATGGTCATCCTTGATCTCACCCGGCTTGACGCTCGCCAGGTAGCCACCAATGGTGTAGGGGATGACGAAGTAGCCGTCGGCCAGACCCTGCATCAGGGCCGAGGCGCCGAGGCGGTTGGCGCCGTGAACCGAGAAGTTGGCCTCGCCCAGGACGAACAGACCGGGGATGTTGCTCATCAGGTTGTAGTCGACCCAGAGTCCGCCCATGGCGTAGTGCGGCGCCGGATAGATACGCATCGGCGTTTCGTAGGCGTTGTCGTCGGTAATCTTCTCATACATCTGAAACAGGTTGCCGTAGCGGGCCTCGATGGTCTTCTGGCCGAAACGCTTGATGGCATCGGAAAAGTCCAGATAGACACCGCGGCCGCCCGGACCGACACCAACGCCTTCATCGCATTTGGCTTTGGCGTTGCGGGATGCAACGTCGCGCGGCACCAGGTTGCCGAAGGAGGGATACTTGACCTCAAGGTAGTAATCGCGATCTTCCTCGGGGATCTGGTTGGGATCCTTGCCGCAGTCCTCCTTCTTCTTCGGCACCCAGACACGGCCGTCATTACGCAGCGATTCGGACATCAGGGTCAGTTTCGACTGGTAATCACCATGCTGCGGAATGCAGGTCGGGTGAATCTGGGTGTAGCAGGGGTTGGCGAAGAAGGCGCCTTTTTTGGCAGCTTTCCAGGTCGCGGTGACGCTGCTGCCCATGGCGTTGGTCGAAAGATAGAAGACATTGACATAGCCACCCGAGGCCAGCACCACGGCGTCACCCCAGTAGGATTCGATTTCGCCGGTGACCAGATTGCGGCAGGTAATCCCCCGGGCGACACCATCCACGACCACCAGATCAAGCATCTCGCGGCGCGCGAAAATCTTGACCGTCCCGGCCTTGACCTGGCGGGAGAGGGCCTGGTAGGCGCCGAGCAGCAGCTGCTGACCTGTCTGACCGCGAGCATAGAAGGTACGCGAGACCTGAGCGCCACCGAAGGAGCGGTTGTCCAGGTAGCCGGCGTAATCGCGGGCAAAGGGAACGCCCTGGGCCACGCACTGGTCAATGATGTTGTTGGACACCTGGGCCAGACGCCAGACGTCGGCTTCACGGGCGCGGAAGTCGCCCCCCTTCATGGTGTCGTAGAAGAGGCGGAAAACGCTGTCGCCGTCACTCGGGTAGTTTTTGGCGGCGTTGATACCACCCTGGGCGGCAATCGAGTGGGCACGGCGGGCGCTGTCCTGATAACAGAAGGCTTCGACGTTGTAGCCGAGTTCACCCAGGGTCGCGGCGGCGGCGCCACCGGCCAGGCCGGTACCCACGACGAGAATCTTGTACTTGCGCTTATTGGCGGGATTCACCAGTTTCAGATCAAAACGGTGCTTGTCCCAGCTTTCCTGAATCGGTCCAGTCGGACATTTTCCATCGAGAATCACGGTCGGTACCCCCTAAGCTTTGAGAATCGCGAGAGCAAGAACGGGAATGGAGATATAGGCCAGAGCCACCACGAAGGCGTACAGCTTGCTCAGCTTGGTGAAGCCGGGCAGCGTGCGGGTGTTGTTCCAGCCCAGGGTCTGAATCCAGCTCTGGAAGCCATGGCTGACATGGAGGAAGAGAAAGACCATGCCGACAATGTAGAGCAGGACATTCAGTTTCATCTGCTTGAAGCTGGTCACCACCATGGTGTAGACGTCGAAACGACCGGCGGCATCAACCAGCTGATCGGTTCCGGCCGGCACGCCAACAGCGTGCCAGGTGAAATTGAGCAGATGATAGACGACGAAAACCAGGATCACCAGACCACTGATAATCATGGTCTCGGCGGCAAAGGAGGTCTTCTGGTTGACCTTCTGGGTGTAGGCGACCGGACGGGCGCTGCGGTTCTCCAGGGTCAGGGAAATCCCCAGCCAGATGTGGACCACGAAAACCACCAGCATCACCAGACGTACCACCCAAAGAAGGGGGCCGAGATCTCGCAGGTGAACAGCGTAGGAGTTGATGGCGTCGGCACCGCCGTAAATAGACAGGTTGCCGAGGACATGACCGGTAATGAACAGCAACAGGATCAGGCCGGTCACGGCCATGATGACCTTTCGACCAACGGAACTTTTCAGCATACTCATGTCGTTTAATCCCTCGAATTGAAGTTCGAATCTTTCAGGGGAACAGCTAAAAGACAGCCTGAAACGATGGTTCGGGCGATGGTTGGTGGTCCTCTCCACTCGGTATCTGATGACATCAAAAACCCCCTGTTCTAAAAAGACGTTGAACGCGCTCGGAATGGCAGGAAAAAGGCCCTGAAAACAGGCCATACAAGCCTGCATTTGATAGCACCTATCCTGTATACATGTCAACTGAAAAGATGCACACTGTATACAAAATTCAAAACCCCGTTCCACCGACCGAAACAGACATAAACCCCGTTGCCACCGGCACTTTTACCCGGATAAACCCGGACGGGACCCGACTTGTGGGGCCGCCCTTTTTCTGCTAAAACCACTGGACCGAAACCCTTGCTACGGAAGGCTGACATGTTCTCCTTTGACCTGCTTGCCAAAGACCGCCGGACCCGCGCCCGACGAGGACGACTGACGACCCCGCACGGCATCATCGAAACCCCCATCTTCATGCCGGTGGGCACCCATGGCGCCCTCAAGGCCATGACCCCCGATCAGGTGCGTGAAGCCGGAGCCCAGATCATCCTGGCCAACACTTACCATTTGCACCTTCGCCCCGGCGAACAGCTGGTGGCCAAGGCCGGGGGGCTGCACAGGTTCATGAACTGGGACCGGCCTATTCTGACTGACAGCGGCGGGTTTCAGGTTTTCTCACTGCCCAACAAGGAGATTGGCGAAGCAGGAGTCACTTTCCGCAACGAGGTGACCGGCGAAAAGACGTTCCTCGGCCCCAAGGAGGCCATGGCCATCGAAAACGCTCTCGGGGCCGATATCATCATGGCCTTTGACGAATGCATCCCCTACCCGGCCAGTCATGACTATGCCGCCAAATCGATTCGCAAGACCCTGCGCTGGGCCGAGCTCTGTCTGCAGCATCATGACCGCAGCGATCAGGCCCTGTTCGGCATCGTCCAGGGAAGCATTTATCAGGACCTGCGTGCCGAATGCGCCCGCGCCCTGACCGCCATGGATTTTCCCGGATACGCCATCGGCGGCGTCAGCGTCGGCGAGGGGCTCGAACTGCTCAAGAAGGTTGTTGAGTTCACCGAACCGTTTCTGCCGGAGGACAAACCACGCTACCTGATGGGGGTGGGACTGCCTGAAGACATCCTGGAAAGCATCGAACGGGGCATGGACATGTTTGACTGCGTCATTCCCACCCGTTACGCCCGCAGCGCCACCCTGTTCACCCGCAGGGGCCGCATGCGTCTGACCCAGCGCAAGTACCGGCGCGATTTCTATCCGGTGGACACCAGCTGTGAATGCTACTGTTGCCGCAACTTCACCCGCGCCTACCTGCATCACCTGTTTGTCGCCAATGAAGTGCTCAGCGCCACGTTGGCCGCCATCCACAACGTACACTTTTACCTGCAGATGATGGCTGAGGCCCGAGCGGCCATCGAACAGGGCTGCTTCGGCGAATTCAAGCAGGCATTTCTGGAGGAATACGGCTTTTACAAACGCAGCCGCAAGGGAGGCTGAGATGGAAGGGCTGTCTGATCCCGGCAAACTGCTGACCGCCCTGAATGCGGACGGGGAGCAGCTCTGGCATCTGCTCCAGGACCGGGACAGACAGGTCCTGGCAAATCTGTTGAAAAACCCGGCATTGAACGAGGAGCACCTGCTCGCCCTGCTCAGGCGCCGGGACCTTGATGAGACTTTTCTGAAAAAGCTGTATCAGAGATTCCGCGAAGGCGCCAGCCACCGTCTGCTGGTCGCCATGGCCCGTCATCCGAGCCTGCCCGCCCCCATGTTTCTGGCCCTGATACCGCACCTTTACCTGTTCGAACTGCTGGATATCTGCCTGCTGCCCGGACACACCCAGGACCAGCGTCTCGCCGCCGAAAGACAGATTCTGAAACGCCTTGCCGAAATCCCCCTGGGGCAAAAACTGACTCTGGCCCGCCGGGGAACCACCGGAATTCTGGCGGCTCTGGTCGCCGAGGGAAACGCGCAGGTGCTGTCAGTCTGCCTTGACAACCCGCGCCTGAAGGAGGCGGCCTTGCTCCAGTTTCTGCGCGGGTCCAAAGCGGGCGCGGAAACCATTTCGCTCATCGCCCGTCATCCGCGCTGGCAAAACCGCCCGCGCCTGCGCCTGGCCATCCTCAAGCATCCGAACACACCCATGGTCTGGTATGTGGCCTGGAAGCGGCAGCTCAACCGGGCCCAGATCAGTGAGCTGCTGGCCAGTCGGCGTCTGCCCGCTGCCAGGCGCAACCAGCTCAGGGAACTGTTCCATCCGCGAACCCGGTCCTGACGTCAGGGCTTTCTGCCGCCCGGTGGCAATCCGCCATCTCCGGTTTGTCCGGTCGGCGTCAGCGGCAAGACCTTGCCGGGCCCTTCCTTTTCCACCTGCTCGATGCGACTGACGGCCTGAAACGGCAGCAACAGCCGCTCGACATCGGCAAATTCCTTTTTCAGGCTCTCTTCGGACGGGTCGACAACAAGACTCGACTTTTCCCCGAACAACAGTTGCCGGATCTCCACAAACCCGTACAGGTCCGCCTGCAGCACCTCACGGGCGTAAAGTTCGTAGGATTGGCCCTGACTGTTGAAATAGATGCGGTAAATCGTCTTCTTTTTGCTCATGGTTTCACTTCAGCTCTTTTGGGACAACGGCAGTCCCGCTTTTTTCCAACCCA
This sequence comes from uncultured Geothermobacter sp., assembly GCA_964501815.1. GTDB lineage: Bacteria > Desulfobacterota > Desulfuromonadia > Desulfuromonadales > Geothermobacteraceae > Geothermobacter. The sequence continues at coordinate 15,317 of CAZCUR010000011.1, read as the reverse complement.
GCATATGCCCCTGCAGCAGATGGACAGACCGACCGGTGCGCACCCGGATCAGACCGGCTGCCAGCCAGGCTCTGGGGCCGTGCTCGCAGGTCAGAACCAGATCACGCTGCTCCTGCCTGGCCCAATCGACAAGACGAGCGGACTGCCAGAAAGGGATATTGACCGCTCCGGGGATGTGACCGGAACGATACTCCATCGGATGCCGGACATCGACAACTGCGACATCCTGTGCGGCGAGCCGGCGTTGCAATTCCTCACGTGTCATTCCAGCGCCACGACAAAGGCGCCGGGGAAATTCCCGGCGGCAAGCTGGTCACCAGTCCGTTGCGCCTGCGCCAGGCTGGTATAACGCCCGACCCAGACCCGATAAAACCGGCGGCCGTTGACGACGCCGGTAACGACACGGGCCGCTCCGAACCTTGGCCGCAGTCGATCGGCCAGCCGGTGGGCGTTGTCACTGCGGCTGAAAGCGCCCACCTGAACGGCAAACAGGCCGGCATCATAGGTCTGCGGCTGCCGGTAGCCGCCCTTTTGGTGGTAACCAAGCGCTTCGATACGCACAGGAGCGGTGCCGGCCTCGATCATATCCAGCTCTTTGGCGGCGGCGTAGGAAAGGTCGATGATACGTCCGGCCACAAAGGGGCCTCGATCGTTGACCCGCACCACCACCTGTCGGCCGTTTCTCAGGTTGGTGACCCGCACCGAAACGCCCAGCGGCAGGGTCTTGTGCGCCGCGGTGAGCGCATACATGTCGAAGGTTTCGCCGTTGCTCGTTTTGCGGCCGTGGAACTTGGGACCGTACCAGCTGGCCGTTCCCTGCTCGACAAAACCGCTGTGATCCCGCAGCGGGTCATAGCGCTTGCCGTTGACCATGTAGGGGCGCTGATGACCGGCAAGATCGCGGGTTTCGGGCGTATCGAGAACCCGGGTGCGCACATGCGGCCCGCACCCCGCACTCAGCATGGCTCCCAGCAGAAACAGAACCCAGAACAAACGTCCAACCATATCAGTCGGCTGCCTTCCTCCAGAAAGGATCGGAACCGCGGGAGCGCAAAAAAGCGAGCGGTTCATCCAGATGACGGGGCGCAAAACGGCCGCCAAATCCGGTCGCCTTGAGCGCGGCACAGGCCGAAGCGAATTCCAGAATGCGCAAAGGCGGCCATTTTTGCAGCAGACCGTAGACATAGCCGCCATGAAAAACGTCGCCACAGCCGGTGGTATCGACCACCGGGACGGAAAAGGCCGGCGTATGATGCACGCGTCCGTCGACAAGGGCCAGGCACCCCCTGTCCCCCAGCGTCACCGCTACCTGGCCGCCGTACGCGGCCAGTTCCTGAAGAACCTCGCCAGCCTGCGCCTGCGGCCGCCACCGGGACACAAACCGCTCACTGACCACAAGATGGTCGATCAGCGGCAGAATCTCCCGGGTGCGAGGACGCAGGGAGCCGCCGTCAAGCACCGTTGTCACACCGCAGCGGCGGGCGTATTGCGCCGCCGCAAGGGCTGCGTCGGCATCAAGATCGTCCAGCAACAGGATATCCGCCCTGCTTAGGACCTCCTGAACCGCCGAATTGATGTCGATGGCAAGGTTGTCATCGCGATACCAGAAAATCGTCCGCCGTCCGCTCCCCTGCTCCACGACAATCAGCGCCGTCTGACTGCGCCCGCTCTCACTTTGCTGGAGCAGGGAGCAGTCCACCTTTTCGGCCTGAAGGCCGGCGCGAATCCGCACCCCCTCGTCATCCGCTCCGATGCGACCGCAAAAGCAGGTCGCCACGCCAAGCCGGGCCAGAACAACCAGGGCGGTGGCTACGGGACCACCGCCCTGTTCGACAAGCTGTAACAGTTGGGTTTTGGCGTCGTTCTCAGGCCAGGACGCAACCTGCCCGATGCGGTCCCAGCAACACTGCCCGATACCGACGACGCGAGCGCTCAAGGCCTTCGCCCTACTCCTTGACCCGGGTCATGGCGCGGAATTTCTGGTAGCGCTGTTCAACCAACTCTTCAGCGGACAGCCCCCGCAGGTCGTCAAGGTGCTTTTTCAGATAGGCCTTGACGTTCTGTGCGGCGGCTTCATGGTCGGTGTGAGCGCCACCTGCGGGTTCGGGAATGATATCGTCGATGACACAGCCAAGCGAGTCGATATCCGTGGCGGTCAGTTTCAGCGCTTCGGCGGCCTCCGGCCCACGGGTGCCGTCCGACCAGAGTATGGCGGCGCACCCTTCGGGGGAAATAACCGCGTAGACGGAATACTGCATCATCATCACCCGGTTGCCAACGGCGATGGCCAGCGCGCCGCCCGAGCCGCCCTCGCCGGTCACCGTCACGATAATCGGCACCTTCAGCGCCGCCATCTCGCGCAAATTGCGGGCGATCGCCTCGGCCTGGCCCCGCTCCTCGGCACCGATACCGGGAAAGGCCCCCGGGGTATCGACAAAGGTAAAGACCGGCAAACCGAACTGCTCGGCCATCTTCATCACCCGCAGCGCCTTGCGATAGCCTTCCGGGTTGGGCATGCCGAAATTGCGGTGCACTTTTTCCTTGGTATCACGCCCCTTCTGGTGGCCGATGATGGCGCAGGGTTCACCGTCAAGCCGCCCGAACCCGCACACCAGGGCCGGATCGTCACGGAAATTGCGGTCACCATGGACCTCAAACCAGTCGGTAAAGATGTGCTTGATGTAGTCGAGGGTGTAGGGGCGGTTCTGGTGACGCGCCAGCTGGGTCCGCTGCCAACGGGTCAGATTGCTGAAAATCTCTTCGCGCAGCTTGACCGCCTTTTTCTCCAGTTTTTTGATTTCGCTGGAAAAATCGACATTGGCGGTCGAATAGTCACGCAGCTCGCGGATTTTCTGTTCCAGCTCAACCAGTGGTTTTTCGAAATCGAGGTGATATTGCATCGGACTCTCCATAAAGCGGACCGCGCCCGCGCTTCTTCCATGAGAGCGGGCGCAGGCTCCAGGGTCTATTCAAAGGTGACGACATTATAGCCGAAAAGACGTTCGGCATCATCCAACATTTGCTCGCTCGGTGCAACCCGCAGACGCTCGGGAAGCTTCAGGACGGTTTCACTGCGGTCGGGTACGATCATGTGCAGCAGCACCCGGCACTCTCCGCGGTGACGTTCGATCAGCTCGCGCAGGCGTCGCAGGGTCATTTCATCCAGACCGGGGGTCGAAAGCCGGAAATGGACCTTGCGCGTTTCCCCGGCCTGAACCTCGGCCAGGGACTGAATCTTGTCGACCGTCAGCTTGTTGCTCTCTTCGCCGACCTCGACCACGCCGGTTATCAGCAGCGGCTCCTCACTCTGCAACAGTTCTCGCCCTTCGGCATAGGTATCCGGAAAAACGACCGCTTCGACAAAACCGTTCAAATCTTCGAGGGTGATAAAGGCCATGCGGTCGCCCTTTTTGGTGGTCAGTTCCTTCAGTCCGCTGACCATACCGCAGATGCGCACCTTTTCCTTGTCGCTGCATTCGGCCAGACCGGCGGTGTCGACGGTGGCGAACCGGCGGATCGTTTCCCGGTAACGGGCCAGGGGATGGCCGGAAATATAGAACCCGAGCGATTCCTTTTCGAAACCGAGCTTGGTCTTTTCATCCCAGGGCTCGACATCGGGCAGACGCCCGTAGCCGTTGCCGTTGGCGGAGACATGAATCTCCTCGCTGCCGAACAAGGACTCCTGGCCGATCTCCCGCTCACGCTGGATGCGGGCGGCGGTTTCCATGGCGTCTTCCAGAGCGGCGAGAAACTGGGCCCGATGACCGCCGAGGGAATCGAAGGCGCCGCATTTGATCAGGGCTTCCACCACCTTCTTGTTCACCCGGCGCAAATCGACCCGCTCGCAGAAATCGCTCAACGAGGTAAAAGGAGCTTCCCGGCGCGCTGCCAGAATGGCATCGAGTGCGGCGCTGCCGGCGCCCTTGACCGCCCCCAGGCCGAACCGTATCTGGCCATCGTGGACGGTAAAAGAGCGATCCGAGGCGTTGATGTCGGGCGGCAGAACCTCGATGCCCATGGAGCGCACCTCGTTGATGTTCTTGATCACCTTGTCGGTGTTCTCCATGTCCTCGGTCAACAGCGCCGCCATGAACTCAACCGGATAGTGCGCTTTCAGATAGGCGGTCTGGTAGGCGACCAGAGCGTAAGCGGCTGAATGGGACTTGTTGAAGCCGTAGGCGGCGAACTTCTCCATCAGATCGAAGACCGCCTCGGCCTTTTTCAGATCGAGCTTGTTTTCTTTGGCGCCGGCGAGAAAGATCTCCTTCTGCTTGGCCATCTCCTCAGGCTTCTTCTTGCCCATGGCCCGGCGCAGCAGGTCGGCGCCTCCCAGGCTGTAATTGGCCAGCACCTGGGCAATGAGCATGACCTGCTCCTGGTAGACGATGACGCCGTAGGTGTCCTTGAGAATCGGTTCGAGCTCCGGGAAGGGATAGTCGAACTGCTCCTGACCGTGCTTGCGCTTGATAAAGGAATCGACCATTCCCGATCCGAGCGGCCCGGGACGGTAGAGCGCCACCATCGCGATCAGGTCCTCGAAGCAGGTCGGTTTGAGCTTGACCAGATATTCCTTCATACCGCTCGATTCGAGCTGAAACACCCCGGTGGTCTCGCCCCGGGAAAGGAGCTGGAAGGTCTTCTCGTCATCATCCGGTATCGCCTTCAAATCGAAATCGGGATTGACGCCCTCCCGAATCAGGCGCACGGCGTTGTTGATGACCGTCAGGGTTTTCAGACCGAGAAAGTCGAATTTGACCAGGCCGATCTTTTCGACATAGCTCATGGAATACTGGGTCACCAGCGAATCGGCCTTCTGGTCCTTGTACAGCGGCAGGTACTCCGGCAGGGGCTTCGGCGTGACCACGACGCCGGCGGCGTGGGTGGAAGCATGCCGGGTCAGGCCCTCAAGGGCCAGGGCGATGTTGATCAGCTCCTTGACGCGCGGATCCTTTTCGCGCAGTTCGACCAGTTTCGGTTCCTGCTTGAGCGCCTGTTCCAGGGTCATGCCGAGCACCGCGGGAATCAGTTTGGCGATCTTGTCGACCTCGTTGTAGGTCATGCCCAGAGCGCGGCCGACATCCCGCACCACCCCCTTGGCCTGCATGGTGCCGAAGGTGATGATCTGGGCGACGTTTTTCTCGCCGTATTTTTCCCGCACATAGTCGATGACCTTTTCCCGGCCATAGATGCAGAAATCGACGTCGATATCCGGCATGCTGACGCGTTCGGGATTCAAAAAACGCTCGAACAGCAGATTGTAGGGGATGGGGTCGATATCGGTGATACGGATGGCATAGGCAACCAGAGAACCGGCGGCACTGCCGCGCCCCGGACCGACCGGGATATCGTGGTCCTTGGCCCAGTTGATGAAATCGGCAACGATGAGGAAATACCCGGGGAACCCCATCTGCTTGATGCAATCAAGCTCGGTTTCCAGCCGCTGCCAGTAGCGCTGTTCCTCCTCTTCGGACAAATCCGGGTTGAGCCGGCGTTTGGCCTCCAGCCGCTGACGCAGGCCGTCGCGCGCCATCTCCGAAAGCACTTCATCCAGGCTCTTGTCGGCGGGCTTTTCGTATTGCGGGAAGTGATAGGTCTTGAAATCGAGTTCGAGATTACAGCGTTCGGCAATACGGACCGTATTGTCGAGCGATTCCGGACAGTCGGCAAACAGCGCCGCCATCTCCTCGGGGGTTTTGACATAAAACTGGTCGTTGGAAAACCGGAACCGGTTGGGATCGCTCATGGTCTTGCCGGTCTGCACGCACAGCAGCACCTCGTGTGCCTGAGCATCCTCACGGTTGAGATAGTGGCAGTCGTTACTCGCCACCAGCGGAAGATTCAGGTCAGCGGCAATCTGCTTCAACCCCTGGTTGACCACCGCCTGTTCGGCAATATGGTTCTCCTGCAACTCAAGGTAGAAACGGCCGTCATCAAAGATCTCCGCCATGGCCCGGGCGCGCTCACGCGCCTCATCCATCTGGCCCAGATGAATCAGCACCGGGAGCTCCCCCCCAAGACAGGCCGTCATGGCGATCAGGCCCTCATTGTGCTGCTTGAGCAGGTCCCAGTCGACCCGGGGCCGATAGTAAAAGCCTTCCACATTGGCCGCCGTCACCAGGTAACAGAGGTTGCGGTAGCCGGTCTGGTTCATGCAGAGCAGAACCAGATGATAGGAAGCCTCGGACGAGCCTCGGGCATCGGTCTTTTTAAAGCGGGATTCGGGGGCCACATACAGCTCGCAGCCGATAATCGGCTTGACGCCTGCGGCCTGGGCCTTTTGGTAGAACTCGATGGCGCCATGCATGTTGCCATGGTCAGTGATGGCCACCGCCGGCATGTTCAGCTCATGCACCTTGCGCATCAAATCATCGATCTTGATGGCGCCGTCGAGCAGGGAATACTGGGTGTGCAGATGCAGATGAACAAAATTGGCGTGCTGCATGTCAACTCCAACGATGACGGTCTGAAGCCGATCCGCTCCAGACTCAAACCAGGATGATGAGGATTCAGGAATGTCCGGGGCTGAGCACGTCGACACCCGCCTCGGCGAGCATCTGCACCAGCTTGATAAGCGGCAGGCCGATCAGGGTATGGATATCATCTCCGGTCATCGATTCCATCAGGGCAATACCCAGCCCCTCAACCCGAAAGCTGCCGGCGCAGTCGAAAGGGCGCTCCCTGTCAAGGTAGCAGCGAATCTGTTCTTCCGTCAGCGATCGCAAGGTCACCTGGAAGGTCGCGAAATCGACCTGCAGCTGACCGCTGGCACTGTCGAGCAGAGCCAGACCGGTATAGAAAGTGTGGCTCCGGCCCGCCATGGCGGTAAGCTGCTTCAGCGCCGCGGCAAAATTTCCGGGCTTGCCGTGCTTGCGGCCGCGGGCATCGACAAAAATCTGGTCAGCGCCGATAATCAGGGCATCGGGATAACGTTCTGCCAGGCTCTGGGCCTTGCCCGCGGCCAGATGCTTGACCAGAAGTTCCGGCGCCACACTCTGGTCGAGTTCCTCCTCAAAGCGCGGCGCGGCGGTCAGAAAAGGCAGTTGCAGCTGTTCAAGCAGACGGCGACGATAGGGACTGGTCGATGCCAGGACAAGGGTACGCATGCAGGCCTCCGAACGTGCCCCTTTTTTATCCCAGTCGCCCCCCTTCTGCCAAGCCCTCGAAGGGAAAAATCAGGCGACGCGTCGACCAAGATGCCCCATGGGCCAGAGGGATTCCTCCGGAAACTCCGGCGGATCGCTGCGTCGGCGGCCCAAACCGAGGGGCTGGGTCTGGTTGAGGGATTCGGTCAGGGCGCTGCGCAACCGGTCCAGGCTGATGCGCTCCAGAAACGATGCAAGCCTTTCAGGAGCCAGAAACCGGTCGACAAAGGTCAGCTCGCACCCGTGGTCGCGCAACTCCACCAGGACCTCCCCTTCATAGCTGCCATCGCCGATCAGGCCGCTGACGAGTTCCCCGGCCCCGGTGCGGCTGCGCTCCCGTTTCCAGGCGTCAAAATAGAGTTCCTGCCCCTGTTCATTTGCCAGCTCAAGCCAGATCATGGCCACCTCCCAAAACTCCAGATTGTTTTCCTGTCTGGGAGCATGGCAGAGGCATGCGTCAAAATACGTCACACATCTGGTGTGCTGTCGTCCTGGCGCAGCAAGGCATTGCGCAGCCCGGCAACAAAATCGGCGCGCAAATCATCCGGAGCCAGGACTTCGACGTGGGGCAGGTACGAATAGAGCCAGGCGAGAAGTTCGGTCCGGCCGGAAACCGTCATGGACAAAATGACACCGCCCTTTTCGGCCTCGTCCAGTTGCTGGCTTGGGTGCCAGATACGTTCCCGGATCAGATGGGCAACAGGCGCGGCAAAGCGCACCCGCACCTCGATGGGGGCATCGCTGACCACACCAAAACTCGCCCCAAGAAGGTCAGCGGGATTGAAATCATCGGGGACATCAAACCGCTCTTCGAGCAACTCCACCTTTTCGATGCGGTCGACCAGAAACAGACGCTGGTCCTGGCGGTTGTGGGCGTAGGCCGCCAGATACAGGGCATTGTTGTGAAACAGCAGACTGTAGGGGTCAATCAGATAGACCTGAAGATCGCGCCGCGGCGGCCGGTAATGCAGACGGCAACGAAACTGCCGAATCAGGGCCCGGCGCAACACAACCAGATCCTCATACCGGCCGGAGTAATCCGGCACACCGCTGAACTTGGGAGCCGTGGCACTGGCAATCCGCTCCAGATGCGCGACACTGCGCGGCGGCAGGCTGGAATGGATGCGGGTGAAAATGGCATCCAGGTCCTCGGCAAAAGGCGTGCCGCGCAAAAAGGCGAGCTGGCTGCGGCATAGATGCAGGGTCATCAGCTCTTCGAGAGAGAAGGTGATCGGCGGCACCTGCTTGAACCCGGTCATGAAGCGGTACAGAACCCTCCCCCCTTCGCCGGTTTCACTCACCAGCGGATAACCGGCCTCCTCAATCGCCTTCAGATCGCGGTAGATGGTGCGCCGCGTCACGCCGCATTCCTCCGCCAGCTCGCCGACCGTGGCTCCGTAGCGGGTCTCAAGCAGGCGGATGACGTCATGCAGGCGCGCCGCCTGGCTGTACTTTTTGGCCGGCTTGCCGGGCTTGCGGCCGGAACCCCTCATGACGACTCCTCCAGCGGGCCGACAGCGCGCCCGAACACCCGTTCGACCGGAAAACGCCTCCGATTGTGTTCGAGCTTTCGATCCGCCGCGGCAATCAGATCGATATCGAGGCGGTTGGCGAGCGAACAGAGGTAGAGCAGGATATCGGCCATTTCAGAGGCGATCTCCTCCTTGCGTTCGGCATCGGGCTGTTCATCGGTGCCGGGCGCATCCCACTGAAAATGTTCCATCAGTTCGGCCGCCTCGATGGCGATGGACATGCTCAGGTTGCGCGGCTGATGATAGATCTGCCAACCGCGTTCAGCGACAAATGCGGCCATGGCCTGGCGCAGCCGGGCCAGTGGCGTTTCCTGATCATTCATGGCGATGTCCCTGGGTCATGAAGGTGTTGCGCACCGCGTCCGTCAGCCGACCTTTGGGCAGCGCAAACCCGATGGCGCGCAGCTGTAGACGGCGGTCGTAGACGACGATGCGGAGCACCAGCCATCCCGGCCCGCCCCTGACATAGCGAACCTGCCGGGTCAACTGGTTGAAGCGGCTGTGTTCGCGCCAGTAATCGGCATTCAGCCCTTCAACCCAGACAATATCGGCGTCGATCGTCCCTTCGGTCCAGTTTTTGAGCTGCACGGCCCCAAGGCTGCTGAAGACCTGTTGCAGGGAGCGGCCCAGTTCGGCCCGCTCCTGACTTTGCTGCTTTTGGCTCCAGCCATCCGGCATATGAAACAGACGGGTCAGGTATGGGATCTTTTGCGCGGCGACCAGTTCACTCACCTGGGCGGCGAAGGTACGCAACTGAAAATCTCCGACGCTCACCGCCCCGGCGCAAACAGGCCAGAGCAGCACGAAAACTGTCAAACAGATCCGCAACATGGACTGAAGCTTAGAGCAAACACCGCCCGTCGGCAAGGTGCAGATCGCCATCCCCCTTGACGAACGAGACCTGGACGCCTAAAGTATCAAACGTTCGTTTAAATGGAGCCTGCCATGAAAAAAAACATCCTGATGCTGTCTCTGATCCTGCTGTCCGGGCTGTTTGTTGCAACGACCTGCCCTGCGGACGAACTGACCATCGACGAGGTCGTCCGACAGGTCCTGGACCACAACGAACGTGTCGAGGCCAAATCGGAACTTGTTGCGGCCGCCCGGGCGGAGGTGAAGGCGAGTCGAGGCGAGCGTCTGTTTCGTCTCGATGCCGAAAGCCGTCTTGACTATCTCAAGGACGAGCCCTTCGAGCGTTTCAACGGCACCCCGATCCTTGTCAATGACGATCACACCGCGCACCACCAGTTGACCCTGACCCAGCCGCTGTTCACCGGCTTCGCACTCAGCACGCGCCAGCAGCTGGCGGAGCTGGAGGTGGACAGCGCCAGACTGGAACTGGAACAGGTACGGGCCGATCTGGCGCTCGAAGCCCGCCTTGCAGCTCTTGACCTGCTGCGCCGTCAGGCGCTGCTGGAACTGGCACGCAACCAGTACGACCAGTATCTGCGCCATCGTGACGATGCCGTTGCCCTGGAACAACAGGGCGTGATCGCACGCGCCGACCTGCTCAAGGCCGAAGTGGCCCTGGCGGCCGCCGACCAGCAAAAAACGAGAGCGGAAGCCGATGTCAGCCTTGCCCAAAGTCGGCTCAACCAGCTCATGGGTCGCCCGGAATCAGCTCCGGTACGCCTGGCAGCTCCGTCCGCACCCGCTGACAGCAATCCCGACCTGGCCCTCCTGCAGGACCAGGCTGTGCGCCGACGCCCGGTCATGCGTCAGCTCAATCTGGCCATCGCAAAAGCCGAAAAGGCCGTGCGGCTGGCGCGCGCGACCTTCTACCCCCAGGCAGCTCTGGTTGCGGCCTACCAGCGCGACGGCCAGGACCTCCTGGCCGAAGAGAACGACTACCGCAACGATGAAAACGCCGTCGTCGGCCTGCGCTTGTCCTGGAACCTGTTTCACGGAGGCTCCGACCGGGCACGGGCTGCGGCCGCTGGCAGCCGGCTGCGCGCCGTCAGCTTTCTGCGCACCGATGTGGAAAAGCAGGTGCGCCTGCAGGTCGAACAGGCCTGGCGCGATCTCGACGTCGCAGCCAAAAACCTGGCAACGGCCCGGCAGGCCGTCGACCAGGCGCGCGAAAACCATCGCCTGTCGGAGTTGCAGTTCAAAGAAGGACTGATACCCATCGCCGACCTGCTTGATGCCCGCAGCCTGCTGACCGAAGCGGAAACGCGCCTGCTTGAGGCACGTTACGGCCTGCTGGCAGCCAATGCCCGCCTCGACCGCGCCGTTGGAAACAATCCTGTGGAGGCGGACCGGTGAAAAAGCCGTGCTGCGGTGGCGACACCATTATCCGGCGGGCGGTCGAGCTGTTCGCCGAGGGTGGTGCGGACGGCGTCAGCATGCGCGACATCGCCCGGGCCTGCCGGCTCAACGTCGGCAGCCTGTACCACCACTTCGCCGACAAGGAGGCCTTGTATCTGGCCGCCATGCAATATGCCTTTACCGGCAAAACCCGTCCCCTGCTGGACCTGCTGGAAAGTGAACGCCCGCCCCGGCAGAAGCTGCTCGATCTGGTCGACCTGCTGTGCGAGCAGCTCGCCGACGACGCCACCTTTCGCAAACTGCTGCAGCGGGAAATCCTTGATGGCGACCAGAAACGTCTGCAGATCCTGGCCCGGACCGTCTTCGCCCCGGTCACCGAAAAACTGCTGGAAGTCTGCAAGCAGGCGGCGCCCAACGTCGATTCCTTCCTGCTTATCGGCAGCCTGTTTGGCATGTGTCTGCAGCATTTTCAGTTCACGCCCCTGCGCCGCCATCTGCCCGGCTACCGGAAAGAACACGAACAGGCCGCCGTCATCAGTGCCCACGTCCGCCAGCTGGTGGCCTGTCTGCTGGATACCAACGACAAAAGGATCACACCGAAATGAGCGAAGAGAAAAAGACACCCCGCAAACCGATGAACAAGCGCCGTCTGGCCAGCATCCTGTTGCTGGGCATGATTGTCGTCCTCGCCTTCGGCCTGGTGCGCTTCGTACGTCACCGTCTCGATTACGCCGTCACCAACGCCGTTTTCGTCGCCAGCGACAGCCTGACCGAGGTCGCCTTTGACCGTGTCGGCGGCCAGATCGCCAAACTTCTGGTGACAGAGGGTGACCCGGTGACCATCGGCCAGCCGCTGGCACAGCTGGAGGACAGCCGCTACCGCCTCGAACGTGACAAGGCCGCCGCAAGCCTGCAAAAAGCCAGAGAAACCCTTGAAGCTCTGAAACTGACCCGCAAACGCCTGGCCCAGGAGTTGCCCCTGGCAACAGCTGCAGCCCACCGGGACGTGGTACGGCTGCAGCGTGAAGTGGAAGCCGCCCGCGCCGGCCGAACCGCGACGGAAAGCCGCCTGAAGCAGGCGCGCAGAGACCTGCAGCGGTTCCGCAACCTGTTCGAGCAGAAGGTGGTGCCGCGCCAGCGTCTGGAACAGCTCGAGGTCGAGGTCGACAGTCTGCAGGCGCAACTGGCGGCGCAAAACCAAAAGATTGCGGCTCTTGAGGCGGCCCGGGACGCAGCCCGGGTGCAAAAACGCCTTGCCGTCAGCCGGGAAGGTCAGCTTTTGGAACTCGACCGGAAGATCGCCGCCGCCGATTCCGAGGTGACCAGGCTCGCCGCGCAGCTGGCCAAGGCCGAAAAGGACCTGGCCAGCACCCGGTTGGTCAGCCCGGTCAGCGGCCGCATTGCCAAACGCTTTGTCGGCCCCGGCTCCAGCGTCAATCCCGGCCGGCCCGTCTATGCCGTGGTCGACCCGGGAGACCTCTACATCATCGCCCTGCTCGAAGAGAACAAACTCGACGGAGTCCGGCCGGGTTCCGAAGCGGTGATCCGCATCGATGCCTTTTCCGACCGAACCTGGCGGGGGGAAGTCGAACAGGTGCTGCCGGCCTCGGCGGCCACCTTCGCCCTGGCGCCACGCGACATTTCCGCTGGCGAGTTCACCAAGGTGGCCCAGCGCATTCCGGTACGCATCCGCATCACCGACGGCGACACATCCCTGTTGCGGGTCGGTCTCGGCGGTGAGGTAGATATCCGCAGGCAAGACTGATGCAGACAGGACCCCAGGATATTGCCGGCAGCATTTCGGTCGGCTACCGTACCCTGCTCACCGTGGTGGTGATGGTCGGCTCGTTCATGGCCATCCTCGACACCACCGTGGTTGACGTCATCGTTCCCAAGATGATGGGGCCGCTGGCGACCGACCTGTACGGCGTGCAGTGGGTCATCACCTCCTACATGACCGCGGCGGCGGTGGCCCTGCTGCTCACCCACAGCCTCGGCGGCGTACTCGGGCTGAAAAGGCTGTTCATCATCGGTCTGGCGGTCTTCACCGTTGCCAGCGCCTTCTGTGGGCTGGCAGGCACCCTGCCGCAGATGATCGTTTCACGGGTGGTGCAGGGAGTCGGCGAGGCCTTCATCATGGCCAGCGCCCAGACGATCCTCTTTCTCATCTATCCGCCCGAAAAACGCGGGCTGGCTATGGGCATCTACGCCATGGGCGTCAGTTTCGCCCCTTCCCTCGGACCGACCATCGGCGGCTGGATCACCGAGCATCTCGACTGGCGCTGGGTTTTCTACATCAACCTGCCCACCGGTGCTCTCAACCTGGTTGCGGCCGCCTTTTTTCTGCCGAAGATGCCCGGCACAAGCTCCAGGCTGCAGTTCAACTTCCGCAGCTACCTGCTGCTCGGCGGGTTCACCGTCAGTCTGCTGATCCTGCTCTCGAAGGGGCAGCAGCTCGGCTGGGGGCAGTCGACCCTGATCGGCCTGCTCGGTTACGGCAGCGCGCTCCTTTTTGCCTTCTATCTGCTGAGTGAACTGCACAGCACCAGGCCGCTGATCGATTTCGGCATCTTCCGCGACCGGATTTACAGCCTGTCGATGGGCTTCTATTTTCTTGTCCTCGGTCTGTCGATCTACCAGATCTTCTATCTGCTGCCCCTCTACTACGAAAACCTCAAAGGCCTGTCCACCTTCGATACCGGGGTGCACATGCTCATCTTCGCCATCTTCATCGCCATTTTTTCGCCCCTGGCCGGCATTCTCAGTGACAAGTTCGGTGCCCAGAAGGTGCTGCTGGTCAGTACCAGCCTCTATCTGGTCACCAGCTACTTTCTCCTGCCGTCCCTCAACTACTACACTCCGGCTACCCGCGCTGCGCTGCTGACCATCCCCCTGGGGATCAGTCTCGGCAGCTTCTTCGCCCCCCTGTCGGCCCTGGCGCTACGCAATCTTGGCGCCTATACCGCCCTGGGTGTCAGCCTGATGCACTATCTGCGCTTCGTCGGCGGTAGCCTCGGCACGGCGATTGCGACCAACACCCTGGAAAAATCGGCCGCCGTCCACTATGAGGGGATTACGGTGATGCAGAACACCGGGCATCTGCAGAACCGCCTCCTCGCCCTGGCCGACATCCTGGGGGCCGGCCTGGAGACAGCCGCGATCAAGGCGCAACTGCTGCTGACCGGCCTGCAGCGCCTGCACGCCACCAGCTGGGCCTTTCAGGACACCTTCCGCCACGGATTCTGGTTCGCCCTGGCAGGCTCCAGCTTTCTGGTCGCCATCCTCTGGATCCTGCGCCACGACGGCAAGGAAGGACTGGACCACTAAACGATTTTCTGTAACCATGCGCGTCGGTGACACATGAACCCTGCGACCCTGACCATCTTTATCCTGACCTTCGCCATGGTTTCCCTGACCCCGGGGATGTGCATGACCCTGTCGCTGTCCCTCGGTCTGACCATTGGCGTGCGCCGCACCCTGTGGATGATGGTCGGGGAACTGGTCGGTGTCGGCCTGGTGGCGGGCGCCGCGGGCCTCGGCGCCGCGACGGTCATGCTCAACACGCCGGCGCTGTTTCTGCTGCTCAAGCTCGGCGGCGGCGCCTATCTCGGCTGGCTTGGGATTCAGCTCTGGCGCTCGCAAGGACGGCTCGCCATCGATCCGAACCTGGCGGCGACTCCTCACATGTCGCGCCTGCAACTGGCCACGCAGGGGTTCACCACCGCGGTCGCCAACCCCAAGGGCTGGGCCTTTTTCGTCGCCCTTCTGCCCCCCTTCATCGACCAGTCCCGCCCCGTGGCGCCGCAACTGGTCCTGCTGCTCGGCATGATCCTCGTGATCGAATTCGCCTCGCTGCTGCTCTATGCCACCTCCGGCCGCATCCTCGGCAGGGGACTTATGGCCGGAGGCCGGGTTCGTCTGATCAATCGGCTGGCGGGAGTGCTGATGGCGGGAGTCGGTCTCTGGCTGGCGCTCGAGTAGGTACTGATATGGATCCTTCCGGGAAAATCTTTATTGATCTGTTTATCAGCAGCCTGGGATTCGCCTATTTCATCTACGGCAAAAGACAAAGGGCCATCATTCCGAGTCTTTGTGGCATTGGGCTGATGGTTTTTCCCTACCTGGTTCAAAACCTGCTTCTCGATCTGCTGATCGCCGTTATTTTAGCTGTCATCCCTTTCCTCATCCGCAGCTGAACTCCCTGATGCAGGGATTCCAAACACACCGATGAGTTCAGTCTATCCATTGGCCATCATAAACGCCGAAACCCGCCTGCTGGCGGGTTTCGGGAATGGCGTTACCGTCATTTCAATGGAAATAGCTACTCCCACTCAATGGTGGCCGGCGGCTTGCTGGAGATGTCGTAGGTCACCCG